>NZ_JAGGPD010000562.1 GCF_018613995.1 Microbacterium sp. ISL-103
GACGAAGTCACCCGAGTCGATGTGGGTGGCGAAGGTGGGCTTGTGCGTGCCACGCAGGAGCGTGGCGGCGGGCGAAGCCAGGCGGCCGAGAACGACGTCAGGGGCGTCGATGACGACCCAGTCACGCTGGACCTCGCCGGCCTTAGGGGTGTAAGTGCGCGTCACGATAGTGCTGCTTTCTTGTTCGAACGGAGAAGTTCGTGAATCCCACTCCGGGGTGGTTCTTCCCGACAGGGAGGAACACGCCAGTGGAGGGCTCACGTTCGTTAGTACTCGGCAGTCGAGTACCAAAGAGACAGCCTACGTCATTCCGGGCGTTAATCCCAATCCGAACGCGTCCGTCAGTCGAAGCGCGTGGTGACCAGGATCGGGCGATGATCGCTGAGTCCCTGCGGCAGGGTCGTGACGCGCTGGATCTCGAAACCGACGGACGTCGCGAAGTCGTAGTGACCGCGGAACACCCGATAGCGCGTGTACGTGTGGTCGTCGCTCATGGTCAGCGCGTACCCGTGCTCGCGCACCGTCTTTCCGAGGTTCTCTTTGAAGACCGGGTAGTTGTAGTCGCCGACCATCAGCTGAGGCAGCCCCTCGCCCAGGGTCGCGAGCTCGGTGAGTGCGGCGCGGATCTGGTGGCGACGCAGGGAGTTCAGCGCGGTCAGGGGTGCGGCGTGGAACGACGCGGCGATGAAGTCCTGCCCCGCATCGATGTCTCTCAACCTCGCGCCGAGGACTCGCTCGTGCGCGGGCTTCGCGATCCGGTCGTGCAGCGACTTCTTCAGCTCGATCGTGCGGATGCCCTGAAGGTGGAAGGCGCTCTCGCGGTAGAACATCGCGAGCCCCAGTCGGTTGCCCTGAGTCGCGTCGGCGAGCGCGAGGTCGCCGATGCGCTCTGGCAGGCCGGCGACGTCGCACTCCTGCAGACACAGGATGTCAGGATCGTGCGCCGAAGCCAGGGCCACGAGCTCTCCGGCCGCGCGGTGCTTCTGCAGGTTGTACGAGATGACCTTCATCGCACCTCACGCTAGTGCGTGCAGCTTGGATTCCGGTGGCAAACGCCCGTCCGTCCGGTGAACGCGTGCCGTCATGAGCTCGCGCGGTCGCGGCGAGCGCGTGTCTGCTCCGCCCTGGTCGAGAGCAGGTCGTCGGCGGGGTACCCGACCTCGGTCAGGGTGAGGCCCCGAGCGGCCAGCACCTTGAACTCGCTGGTGCGGGTGAGCGCATCGCGCAGCACGACCAGGTCGTCGATGTCGAGCCGCCCTTCGCCCACCGCGACGCAGGCGCCGACGAGGGCCCGCACCATGCTGTGGCAGAACGCGTCGGCCTTGACCTCGGCGACGAGCACGCCCTCGGCGTCTCGGGTCCAGCGGTAGTCGAGAAGGGTTCTTATGGTCGTGGCCTCTTCACGCGGCTTGCAGTACGCCGCGAAGTCGTGAAGGCCGATGAGGGTGCGCGCAGCGGCATCCATCGCCGTCTCATCGAGCACCCCGCGGTGGGCCGTCGTGTCGTGGCGGCGGATCGGGTCGTACCCCGACGACTCATCGGCGAGGCGGTAGCGGTAGCGCCTCCAGACTGCGGAGAAACGCGCATCGAACCCCTCAGGGGCGATCGCTGAGCGCGTCACGGTCGCATCCGGATACGCACCGAGCACCCCGCGCATGCGCCGAGCGATGGACGCAGCCGGATCCTGAGGGGCGCGACCCTGACGAGACTCGATGCGCGCCCACTGCTCGTCGTCGAGATCGACGTGCGCGACCTGGCCCAACGCGTGCACACCGGCATCCGTGCGTCCGGCGACGACGAACTGCACGTCGGAGCCGACGATGCGAGCGAGCGCCGCTTCGAGAGTCCCCTGCACCGTGCGCAGGGTGGGCTGCTTGGCCCACCCGCGGAAGTGGGTGCCGTCGTAGGCGATGTCGAGCCGGATGCGCACAGATAGAGCCTAGGCCGTACCCGTGCGCGATCCGGCTCTGACCGAATGCCGTATCTCAGATGCCGCCGTCGATCGAGCGGATGATGTCTCCCGGCTCGTCGGGCACCATCACCTGGGTGTCGCGGTTGAGGCTCTCTCCCCGGAAGAACCTCTTCGACCGCGGGAAGAGGTACCAGAGGAACATGAGCACCAGACCGAAGGCCAGCGAGCCGATGCCGATCACGAAGGTGCCGCCGATGCCGAAGAGCACGGTGTAGCCGTAGTCGACGTCCCACATGTCGATCGCCGACTGCACGAACGCGCCGGTCAGCATGAGCCCGCCGATCAGGCGGAACAGACCCTTGAAGAAGAAGTCCCCCGAGGAGGTCGTGAGGTCCTTGCGGAAGTACCAGACGCACGCGAAGCCGGTGATGGCGTAGTAGAAGGCGATCGCGAGACCGAGCGACAGGATCGAGTCCTGCAGGATGTTGTCGCTGAACAGGGTCATGCCGACGTAGTACGCCGATGCGACGACCCCCATGACGATGGTCGAGAACGACGGCGTCTTGTAGGTCGGATGCACATCCTTGAACTTCGCGGGCAGTGCGCGGTAGACGCCCATGGCGAGCGTGCCGCGAGCCGTGGGGAGGATCGTCGTCTGGGTCGACGAGATCGCCGAGATGATCACGGCGACGACGAGCATCCAGCCGAACGGGCCGAGCAGGCCGTCTTTGATCGCGAGGAAGAAGTCGTCGGCGTTCGCCTCGTTGCCGAGGCCCGTGCCGGTGTCGCCGAGCCCGGCGTACATCATCGCCGCGATCGTCACACCCACGTAGGTGAACAGCAGGATGACGGTGGTCAGCAGAGCCGCGCGGCCGGGGATCTTCTTCGGGTCCTTCGTCTCTTCGTTGAGGGCGAGGCAGGTGTCCCAGCCCCAGTAGATGAAGAGCGCGAGCAGGATCGACTCGGTGAAGCCCGACCATGAGGTGAAGCCGAACGGGTTCAGCCATTCGAGGTCGAACGGTGTCGGGTTGGGTGCGGTACCGGCGAAGAACTGCCAGAGGGCCGCGACCACGAAGATCGCGAGTGCGAGGTACTGGATGCCGAGGAGGACGTTCTGGATGCGCTCGCCGATCTCGACGCCGCGCCAACTCACCCAGGTCATGGCGGCGATGAAGAGCACCGCGACGAGGATGATCCGCCAGTCGTTGTTCTCGAGATCGAACCCGATCAGCGACCAGAAGTAGACCGAGGCGATCTGAGCGAGGTTCGCGAGCACGACCATGCCGGCGACCGCGACGCCCCATCCGCCCATCCAGCCCACCCAGGGGCCGAACGCCTTGGTGCCCCACGTGAAGGTGGTGCCGCAGTCGGGCACGGCGTTGTTGAGCTCGCGGTACGCGAACGCGATGAGCAGCATCGGCACGAAGGCGATGATGAAGGCGATCGGCGCCTGTGCTCCCACCGCCAGCACCACGAATCCGAGCGTGGCGACGAGCGAGTACACCGGCGCGGTGGACGCGAGCCCGATGACCGTGGAACCCCACAGCCCCAGCGAACCGGTTGCGAGCCCCTTGCCTTCGGGGCGTTCGAGATGGATCGGCGTCGTAGCTGACATGTTCAGAACATACGGCTACTGCGGTTATCGCGTCAATCCTTTTCTCAGACCGATGGATTCCGTGGAAAGAACCGCCTCAGACCGGCGGAATCCGTTGGCTACCCGCGATCGGTCATGCTGTCGGCGTGATCGGCCACCCACTCGACGAGCGGCAGCATCCGGTCCATCAGGTCCCGGCCGAGCGGGGTCAGGCTGTACTCGACGTGCGGCGGCACCGCCGGCAGCGACTCGCGATGCACCAGACCGTCATCCGCCAGGGTGCGCAGCGTCGACGCGAGCATCTTCTCGCTGATGCCGCCGACCTCGCGCCGCAGCTCGCCCCAGCGGCGCGTGCCGTCGGAGAGAGACGAGAGCACGAGCACACCCCACTTGCTCATCACGTGGTCGAGGATCACACGCGTGCTGCACCCGGGTTCGAAGATCTGAGGTGTCGCCTCCCGGATCTGCGCATAACTAACGGTCATGTATGTACCTTACTTCCAAGTGGGTACCCGCAGTCTGGAATGTACAGACTGCCCGAGGCGGTTGATGGTCATGTCACCTACGAAAGGACACCCCATGACCATCCTCGTCACCGGCGCGACCGGCAACCTCGGACGCCTCGTCATCGCCAGCCTCCTCGAGCGCGGCGCGGATCCGCAGTCGATCATCGCCGGCGCACGCGACGTCGCGAAGGCCCAGGACCTCGGCGTGCGCGTGGCGCACCTCGACTACGCCGCGCCGTCGTCGATCACCGCAGCGCTCGAGGGCGTCGATTCGGTGCTGCTGGTCTCGGGCTCCGAGGTCGGCCAGCGCGTTGCCCAGCACAAGGCGGTCATCGACGCCACGAAGGATGCCGGAGTCACGAAGTTCGTCTACACGAGCGCACCCAAAGCGACCACCAGCGACCTCGTGCTCGCCCCCGAGCACAAGGCGACCGAAGAGCTCATCGCCGAATCCGGTCTGCCCGCAGTGATCCTGCGCAACAACTGGTACACCGAGAACTATGCCGCCGACCTCGCTCGCGCCGCCGAGACCGGTGTGCTCGCATCCGGCGCCGGCGACGGTCGCGTGGCCTCCGCGAGCCGCAGGGACTTCGCCGAGGCTGCAGCGGTCGTGCTGCTCGAAGACGGCCACATCGGCCAGGTGTACGAGCTCGGCGGCGACGTCGCGTGGAACTACTCCGACCTCGCGGGCGCGATCGCCGAGGTCGCCGGTCGCGACGTGACCTACCAGCCCCTGACCGCCGACGAGCAGCTCGCGGGCCTGCAGGCGGCGGGCCTCGATGAGGGCACGGCGGGGTTCGTCGTCGCTCTCGACGCCGGAATCGCGGCGGGGGCGCTGGCCGACACCGACGGCACTCTCGCCCGCCTGATCGGCCGGCCGACGACGCCCCTCGTCGAGGGGCTGCGCGCGATCGCCTGATCTCGCGACGTTCACAGGATGAGGGCTGACGCCCGAGAAGGGGCCGATCTTCACCCAGGATCGGCCCCTTCGCATGCTCACGCGGACTCAGTCCGTCGTTGCCTCCCGAGGATGGACATACGCGATCGTGAGCACGATCTCGACGGGCCCCAGCCCGTCGTCCGCGAGCACCTTCCCCACGGCCCCGCGGACTTCTCGCAGCACCTCGACCGCACTCGTCGAGTACTCGATGCCGAGCGAGGCCGCCACCGACGCAGTCTCGCCTGAGATGCGCACAGCGATGAGCGGCTCGTCGACCCGACTGATCCCGATCGCCACGGCACCCTCGCCGACGAGGTTCGAGACCAGGGATCCTGCGCGATAGACACTGCGCACGCCGGGCGTCGCCAGCACTGCCGTCTCGAGCCTCTCCGCGAGACCCGGAACCGCCGTCGTCGTCATGATGCCTCCTCCCCTGCACTGCTGATCCGCTGGATGTCCTTCACCGTGACATCGATCCCGGTGATCACGAGATCCGTCTGGCGTCGCAGACGATCCGCCACCTCGGTACGAAGCCGTTCGATCGCCGTCGGGATCGATTCGCCGTACACGGCGTTGACCTCGATCGCGATCCGCACCGGCGCACCCGCGGTGGTGACATCGCCGTCGAGAGTCGACCGGCCGACCAGGATTCCCGGAACGGCGTTCTCGGCCGAGCGGATGAGTCCTCGCACGGCGCCCTCGGTGATTCCAAAGTCGACATCGGGTTCCGTCTCGGCGAACGGGATGCGGCGACCTGCGCGCGCATCCAACGCGATTCCCGAGAGGATGCGGTCGACCCAGCTGTCGTCGACCTCCGGCATCGCCGCGGCATCCGCGTCGATCAGCTGCCCACCCAGACCCTGAAGCCGCTCGAGTGCGTCGAGCGCGAGCTGGCAGCCGGGCGAGCCCTCGATAGACGGGTCGAGCGGAAGTCTTCCTGATTCGAGATAGTCGCTCAGCTCTTCGAGAGTGTGCCCGTCGAGATCTCCGGGCTCGAGTCCGAGCTGGCGAACATCGGGGGTTCCCTGTTCATCAGTCATCGCCAGGCCTCCATTCGCACGATCATGAACTTGCGCGCACGCGCGAGCAGCCCGCGAGCGGTCGAGACCGAGATGTCGAGTTCCGCGGCGATCTCGTCGTACGAGTAGCCGCCCATCTCCCTCAGCACCCAGCACTCGCGTTGCGCGGCAGGGAGCTCCTGCAGCGCGGCACCGAGCGCCTCTATCCCCGCCCGGGCCTCCACGACGCGCGCGGGAGCGCTGTGCGCGGGAGCCGACTGCTCCATGTCATCGACGTCGAGCATCGGCCGGAGCGCCCGGATGCGGTCCACCGCCTTGCGGCTGACGATGCGCATCAGCCAGCTCTTGACCTTCGACGGGTCGTCGAGCTCAGAGAAGCGCTGCCACGCGGTCACGAACGTCTCCTGCACGATGTCGTCGACATCGGCAGAGGCGTTCAGCATCCGCTGCGTGTAGGCGCGCATCATGGGCGTGTACCTGCGCACCAGCACTGCGAACGCCGCGACGTCGCCGTCCATCGCCCGACCGGCGACGATCCGGTCGTCAGCCTGCTCGAGAGCAGAGCGAAATCTTTCCCCAGCCATGCATCGACTCCCTTTTCCATGCCCCTGAATGTATTCGGAGCAGACCCGCGATCGGATCTCATCGACGACCCGATCGCGCGGTCACGAGATGCTGATCCGATCACTCGTCCGCACCTCGATGGGGTCACAGGACGCGGGTCTCCGGGCTGTCGTCGACGACCACGGTCTCGACGGCCTCGTCGTCGTCGGCGGGAATGTGCACGTCGTTGATGGTGACGTTGACCTCGACGGCGTGCTTGCCGACGAAATCGGTCATGGCGACCGAGATCGCCGCGCGCACGTCGTCGGCGACCTTCTGGAGCGACGCCGGGTACTCGGCGACGATGGTCACGTCGACCGCGACCTGGGTCTCGCCGACCTCGACGCTGACTCCCTGAGTGAGGTCGGTGGAGTTGAGGGCATCGCGGATCGCGCCGACAGCCCGGGCAGCCCCGCCACCGAGAGCGTAGACGCCGGGCACCTCACGCGCGGCGATACCGGCGATCTTGGCGACGACGCCGTTCTCGATGATCGTCTCGCCGGTCGAGGCGACGGCCGACGCCTGCGGTGCGACCTGGACCTTGGGCTGCTCTGCGTTCGAGACGTTCGCCATCATGTGCTCCTTCATCAGTGTTTTCCGTCCTCAGCGGGCGGGTCGCAATTCAGCGACACCACTAAGACGGATGCCGGAAGCAGATCGTCACAAACTCAGCTGAGAAAATCTTCACAGTGCACTCTTAGGTTGAGAGTGCAATATTGCACTCTATGAGCGAGAGTGCAGATTCACTGCGGGAGCAGCGCAAGCGCGAGACGTTGCGAGCACTGACCGACACCGCCCGCCGGATGACGACCGACCAGGGCTTCGCGGGGTTCACCGTCGAAGAACTCTGCGCCGAGGTCGGTGTATCGCGGAGGACGTTCTTCAACTACTTCGAGAGCAAAGAGAACGCGGTCTTCGGCTTCGCCGCGCTCGACCCCAGACAGGAGGCGCTCGAGACGGAGTTCGCCGCGCAGAGCGGCGACCTGCTCGACGACTTCATCCGGCTGACGATCGCCCGCTTCGACCTCTTCAATCCGCTCGACGACGCTCCCGCCCTCTTCGCGGTGATCGAGCAGGAGCCTCGTCTGCTCAAGGCGGCGTTCGAGCAGATCGCGAAGAACGAGCGGCGCGACATGGCACTCATCGTCCAGCGCACCGGCGAGAGCGCCGACGCCGAGATGCGCGCCGAAGTCATGGTCCACACCGTCGGCGCGCTGGTGCGTCTGAGCATGGATCAGCTTCTGCACCACCACTCGACCGAGTCCTTCAGCGATCTCGTGAGCCGTCGGCTCGCCGTCGCTCGCACCGTGTACGCACCATCACAGAAAGCCGACTGAATGTCTGCCACAGCCACCAAGGATGCGCCGTTCCTGCTCACGAAGCGGCGCATCTGGATCATCTTCAGCGCCCTGATCGCGGGCATGCTGCTCTCGAGCCTCGACCAGACGATCGTCTCGACCGCCATGCCGACCATCGTCGGACAGCTCGGGGGCGTCGACCACCAGGTCTGGATCACCACCGCGTACCTTCTGGCGACGACCATCGTCATGCCCATCTACGGCAAGTTCGGTGACGTCCTCGGACGCCGCAACCTCTTCCTCGTCGCGATCGCGCTCTTCACTCTGGCGTCGGTCGGCTGCGCATTCGCCACCGACTTCTGGATGTTCGTCACCTTCCGCGCCCTGCAGGGTCTCGGCGGCGGTGGACTGATGATCCTGTCGCAGGCCATCATCGCCGACATCGTGCCTGCGAACGAGCGAGGCAAGTACATGGGCCCCCTCGGCGCCGTGTTCGGCCTGTCCGCCGTCGCAGGCCCCCTCCTCGGCGGCTTCTTCGTCGACCACATGACGTGGCAGTGGGCTTTCTACATCAACATCCCCGTCGGCATCGCCGCGTTCATCATCGCGCTCGTCGCCCTGAAGCTGCCGAGCAAGAAGGCCGAGAAGCAGATCGACATCTTCGGCGTGATCTTCCTGTCGATCGCGACCACCTGCCTGATCTTCTTCACCGACTTCGGCGGCGACAAGGAGTTCGGCTGGGATTCGCTCGCGACCTGGGCCTGGGGTGCCGGACTCGTCGTGGCCGCCACCGCCTTCGTGATCACCGAGGCGAAGGTGCAGGAGCCGATCATCCCGCTGAGCCTGTTCCGCAACCCGATCTTCGTCAACGCGACCGCTATCGGACTCGTGCTGGGCATCGGGATGTTCGCGGCGATCGGCTTCGTGCCCACATTCCTGCAGATGTCGTCGGGAACGTCGGCCGCGGCATCCGGCCTGCTGATGATCCCGATGATGGTCGGTCTGATCGGAACCTCGATCTTCTCGGGTATCGCGATCTCGAAGACCGGCAGGTACAAGATCTATCCGATCGTCGGCACGATCCTCACCGGCATCGCGATGGTGGCGATGACCACCCTCTCGGCCGAGACGCCGATCTGGCTGATCTGCGCCTTCCTGTTCGTCTTCGGCGCAGGTCTCGGCCTGATCATGCAGGTGGTCGTGCTGGTCGTGCAGAATGCGGTGCCGGCCGGCGAGATCGGAACCGCGACCAGCACGAACAACTACTTCCGCGAGGTCGGAGCATCGCTGGGCACCGCGGTGTTCGGAACGATCTTCACCACCCGGCTCACCGAGAACCTGCTGGGCGTCTTCGCCGACGCCGGAGCGTCTCCGGATGCCGCCTCGCAGGCCGCGTCGACGATCGACCCCGCCACGCTCAACGCGCTGCCGGACGAGGTGAGAGACGGGATCGTCACGGCCTACGCGGATGCCCTCGCACCCGTGTTCTGGTACCTCGTGCCGTTCATCGCACTCGCGCTGGTGCTGTCGCTGTTCCTCAAGCAGATCCCGCTGTCGGATCAGGCGGGGCTCGTCGCCCGCGGCGAGGCCATCAGCGGCGAGGAAGCCGAGCGCCTCGAAGCGGAGCAGCGAGGCGTGGTCGTCCAGACCGCCACCGGTTCAGACGGCGATGGCCGGGCTACGGTCGA
>NZ_JAGGPD010000563.1 GCF_018613995.1 Microbacterium sp. ISL-103
CCGCCCTTGGGCAGCCGACCCATGATCGCGAGGCTCGGCATCGACTTGCCCGATCCCGACTCGCCGACGATGCCGAGCGCGCCGCCCCGCGGCACGTCGAACTCGAGGTTCTTCACGACGCTGGTCGGGCCCTGCGCGGTGCGGAACGAGACGGTGAGGTCTTGCACCGACAGCAGCGGGCCGCTGCCCTGGCCGCTCTCGGGCGAGGTGTTCTCGATGTCGCTCATGCGGTTGCCCCCGTTCTGACGCGCGGATCGATGGCGGTGTACAGCAGGTCGACCACCATGTTGCCGATGATCACGAAGAACGCCGACAGCAGCGTGACGGCCATGATGACCGGCTGGTCGTTGGCGGTGATCGAGTCGGCGGTGAGCTTGCCGACGCCGTTGAGGCCGAACACGGTCTCGGTGATCACGGCGCCGCCGAGCAGGCCCGCGACATCCATCCCGAAGATCGTGACGATCGGGGTCAGTGCCGGGCGCAGCGCGTGGCGACGCCAGACGAGCCCCTGCTGCAGACCCTTCGCCCGCGCGGTGCGCACGAAGTTCTCCTGCAGGGTGTCGATCACGTTGGCACGCGTCAGGCGTGTGTAGACCGCGGCGTAGCCGACCGCGAGCACGACCCACGGCAGGATGAAGTTGAGGAACCACTGGCCGGGGTCATCCGAGAACTTCACCGCCTGCGGGAACGGCAGCCAGCCGAGCGCCACCACGAAGATGAACTGCAGGGCGAGGGCGAGCACGTAGTTCGGGATCGACATCGAGCCGAGCGTGAGGCCGGCGAAGAAGCGGTCGAGGAACTTGCCTTCCTTCACCGCGCTGAGCACACCGGCGACCACGCCGCCGAGCAGCCAGAGCACGGCCGCACCGATCGCGATCGTCGCGGTGATGGGCAGTCGCTGCACGATCATGTCACCCACGAGCTGGCTGGTCTGGAACGAGTAGCCCAGGCACGGGGCCGCGCACTCGACGGCCGCACCGGCGACCATGAAGGTGCGACCGGTGAACAGACCGCCGACGTAGCCCCAGAACTGGGTCCAGAACGGCTGGTCGAGTCCGAGGTTCAACCGGATCTGCTCGATGCGCTCGGGGGTGCAGTTCTTGCCGCAGATCTGCACGGCGGGGTCTGCCGAGAGCAGGAAGAAGATCGCGTAGGTGAACAGGGTCACCAGGAACAGCACGACGATCATGCCGAGCAGGCGTGAGCCGACGATGCGGATCATGAGCGGGCCTCCCCACTGGTGGCGATGGTGCGGATGCGGTCGCCCAGCGTCGTGAACGAGAGCACCAGCAGGAAGAGGAACGCACCGGGGATCACGAAGTACATCGGATCGACGGCGTACCACGGGGTCGCGGCGGCGATCATCTGGCCCCAGCTGGGAGTCGGGGGAACGACGCCGACGCCGAGGAACGACAGCCCCGCCTCGGTGCCGATGTAGCCGGGAACCGCGAGGGTCGCCATGACGATGATGGTCGACTGCAGGTTGGGCAGGATCTCGCGGAAGATGATCCGGCCGCTCGATGCCCCCGACGCCTTCGCGGCCTCGACGAACTCGCGCTCCTTGAGAGAGAGGGTCTGCGAGCGCACGATGCGGGCGAGGTACGGCCACCCGAACAGCGAGATGACGACGACGAGCAGGAAGACGCGGTTGTCGGCGGGGAGCGCCGAGAGGATCGCGATCATGAAGATGAGGGCGGGGAACGCCATCAGGAACTCCATGACGCGCGAGATGACGAGGTCGATGAGTCCGCCGAAGTAGCCGGCGAGCAGGCCCATCACGACGCCGATCACCGTGGTGAGCAGCGTGGCCGAGAGGGCGACGGTCATCGAGACCCGGGCGCCGTAGGCGATGCGGGCGAAGATGTCGCGACCGCTGCCGGGCTCGACACCGAACCAGTGCTCGGCGCTGATGCCGCCGAAGGGTCCGATCGGGATCGCCCCGAGGTTCGGGTCGATGGCCGACTGGTCGAACGCGTACGGACCCCACCCGCTCAGCATCGTCAGCAGCGGGGCGAAGATCGCCATCAGGATGATGAGCAGGATGTAGGCGCTGGAGAGCATGGCTCCCCAGTCGGTCAGGAACGCGCGGAGCAGCCGCCGGCCAGAGGC
>NZ_JAGGPD010000564.1 GCF_018613995.1 Microbacterium sp. ISL-103
CCGCACAGGAGAACTACTCCGGGGCGACCGTCACGCTGCTGCGCGGACTCGTCGCCCTCGATCGGCACGGCATCGAGCCGCGCCACCTTCGTTCTCTGCGCCAGGGCGCCGATCGAGAGGTCGCGCTGATCGAGTCCGCGATGTCTGCGCTGCTGCGTCGGACGGATGCCGCGTCGAGGGCGAAGGCCAGCGAGATGGCTCCGACTCTGGCGGCGAAGATCGACGAAGTGCGCTCGCTCTTCGTCAAAGACGCTCTCACGCGGCTGCTTTCGTAACGAACTGATTGCGACACACCTTCGGTGTCGCACGGATGTCATTGCCGGTGCCCGAGGGCTGCTCTAGCGTGGAGGTAACAGCTCCAGGGAGGAATTCAGATGAATGCGGATGAGCGTGCAGGCGACCCGCGGTTCTCGACCGAACTCCTCTTCACCGACGGTCTGCCGGCGATGGACGACGAGGTCGGCTATCGAGGGGCTGTCGCGGCGCGAGCTGCCGGCATCACCTACCGCCAGCTGGACTACTGGGCCCGTACCGAGCTCGTAGAGCCCACGGTGCGCGGTGCCAGCGGCTCAGGATCGCAGCGTCTCTACGGCTTTCGCGACATCCTGGTGCTGAAGCTCGTCAAGAGCCTGCTCGACACCGGCATCTCACTGCAGCAGATCCGCACCGCGGTCGATGAGCTGCGTCGCGCCGGCATCCGCGATCTCGCAGGGACCACCCTCATGAGTGATGGCGCCTCCGTCTACCTCTGCACGTCGAACGACGAGGTCATCGACCTGGTGAGCCGCGGTCAGGGCGTGTTCGGCATCGCCGTCGGCAAGGTGCTCCGCGAGGTCGAGTCGACTCTGGTCGCATTCGACGCCACGGCTCCGGACCCGGTGGACGAGCTGTCGGCTCGTCGCACCAAGCGATCCGCCTGAGCATTCGCGACCCCGCGTCGCGCACGTAACAAGAAACGGCCACCCTCGCGAGAGGATGGCCGTTCTGCTGTGTGCTGCCGTTCAGGCCTGAGCGTCAGCGACCTGGATGCGTCCGGTGCGGATGATCCGGTCGAGGAGCTGGTCGAAGTCGGACGCGAGTTCCTGGGCCGAATCGCCGGGCCAGATGTGCAGCGGCTTCGCCGCACCCTGAGCCTGCTGCAACGACGTGCGCTCGGGCAGCTGAGGGGAGAGCACGAGCGGGCCGAACATGTCGCGCAGCTCCTTGATGCGGAACTGGTGCTCGATCGACTGCGGGCGCACGCGGTTGACGACGATGCCGAGCGGCTGCAGGCGGGGGGAGAGACCGCGACGGATCTCCTCGATCGCACGCAGTGCGCGGTCGGCGGCCGCGACGGAGAACAGCCCGGGCTCGGTGACCACCATCACCCGGTCGCTCGCCGCCCACGCCGTGCGGGTGAGGGCGTTCAGCGAGGGAGCGCAGTCGATCAGCACGAGGTCGTAATCGGCCTCGACCGCTGCCAGAGCCTCTTCGAGCTTCCACACGTCCCGGACGCTCGGGTGCGGACCGTCGAAGTTGATCGCGGACGGGCTGCCGATGAGCACGTCGATGGTTCCGGGGTGCACCTTCGCCCAACCGCTGGAGGTGATCGCCTGACGGACCACCTTCTCTTTGGGGTTGGCCAGGACATCGGCGATGTTGAGCCGACCAGCCACCTGGATGTCCATGCCCGTGGACACATCGGACTGAGGGTCGAGGTCGACGACGAGCGTCCGGACACCACGGGCGAAGGCCGCTGAGGCCAAGCCGAGGGGCACGGTCGTCTTGCCGACGCC
>NZ_JAGGPD010000565.1 GCF_018613995.1 Microbacterium sp. ISL-103
ACCTCCGGCCCGTGGAGCGGTTCGGGAATCTCGACCTCCAGTTCGTCGAGCCGCCCACCACCGGCCGCGCACTTCCGAGCGAGGTCGCGCACGCGGCTCGAGCGATCGTCCGCAACTCGGTCCTCGCGATCGTCGACGACGGCACCGCGCGTCGAGTGCGTATCCAGTGGGACTGCGACGGCCTGAACCTGCTGATCGGCATCAGAGACGACGGGCGCGGCGAGCTCTCGGTACGCGACGATGCGCTTCGCCCGGCGGCAGAGAGCGTGGTGGCATTGAACGGCGATCTCGCCGTGTCGTCCACCGAAGGATGGGGGTCGGCGATCGACATCCGACTGCCCCTCGACCCGCCCGCCGCACCCGAGCCCCTGGGAGACGTGTCAGACCTGTCCACCCGAGAACGCGAGGTCCTTCGGCTCGTCGTCGGGGGCTCACGGAATCGCGAGATCGCGACGATGCTCGGGATCAGCGACAACACGGTCAAGTTCCACGTGTCGAACCTGCTGCGCAAGACCGGCTGCCGGACTCGCGGAGAGCTGGCGTCCCTCGCGCGGTAGCGACGCTGCCGCGCGGGCTCAGCCTGCGAGCCGGGCGTCAGCTCGTGGCGTCTCCTTCGGGGGCGCAGCGCGCCGGGCGTGAGTGCGGGCTCGATTCCTCCTCTTCGCTCCGACTGCGTGCGCCGGAGCCGAGGGAGATCGTCGAGAGCAGACCCAGCGTCAGGAAGCCCGCAGCCGTCCACGCGGCGAAGCGCGTGCCGTCGGAGAAGGCGGCCTTGGCATCATCCGCGATGGCTGCGGTCTCGGGATTCGCCTCGAGTCCGCTGATCGCCGCACCGGCGCTGTCCACGACCGACGACACGACCTGGTCGCGCTGGTCGGCCGAGAGCCCTCTGTCATCGAGCGAGGAGGCGAGGATTCCCGCGGTGCTCGTGAAGAGCACGGTGCCGAGCACGGCGACTCCGAGGGCTGCTCCGAGCTGCCGGGAGGTCGACTGGGTCCCGGATGCGGCGCCGCTGTCGGCGACCGGCACATCGGCGAGCACGACGCCGGTCAGCTGCGCCGTCGCGAGCCCTACGCCGAGTCCGTACACGAACAGGAACGGGATGAGCGGCACCCACGAGGCATCGGGGCCGATGACGACGCCGACACCCGCGACGCCGACGATCTCGGCGATCAGCCCCGCACGCACGACCCACACCGGTGCGACCTTGCCGCTCGCCGCACCGGCGGCGCCACTGGCGACGAACGACCCGCCGGCCAGCGCCAGCAGCAGCAGGCCCGTCTGCAGCGCGTCGAACCCCAGCACGAACTGCAGCCACAGCGGCAGCGCGAGGATGATGCCGAACTCGCCGAGCGACACGACGGTCGCCGCGATGTTGCCGTTGCGGAACGAGGGGATCGAGAACAGCTTGAGCGCCAGCAGAGTGGACTTCCCCCGGCGTTCGCGGTGCACGCCCCAGGCGATGAAGGCGATCAGCGAGACGACGGCGAGGGCTGCGGCGAACGGGATCGGCGAGACGTCGAGCGGCCACGTCCAGTCTCCGATCCGCGGACGCTGATCCACGAGCCACCACCCGTACGTGCGCCCCTCGATCAGAGCGAACACGAGGCTTCCCATCGTGATCACCGACAGCAGCGCCCCGACGACGTCGATCCGGGAGGTGCGATCACTGCGCGACTCGGCGACGGTCAGCAGCACACCGACGACGATGATGCTGCCGAGCGGGATGTTGATCCCGAACGCCCACCGCCAGGAGAACTCCGTCGTCAGCCATCCGCCGAGCAGCGGGCCGACGGCGGCCATCCCGCCGATCGTCGAGCCCCACACCGCGAAGGCGATGCCCCGTTCGCGCCCGCGGAACGTGGCGTTGATGATCGACAGCGTCGTCGGCAGGATCATCGCTCCGCCGACGCCCTGCGCGAGGCGGGCGAGGATCAGCATCGCGCCGTCGGGCGCGAGCGCTGCGAGCACGGATGACGCCGCGAAGACGACGACCCCGATGAGCATCACCCGACGTCGGCCGAATCGATCGGCGAGGCTGCCGAAGACCAGCAGCAGCGCGGCGAAGACGAGGGTGTAGGCCTCTTGCACCCACTGCACCTCGGTCGAGGTGATGCCGAGGTCGTCGACGATCGCCGGGATCGCGACGTTGACGATCGTCGAATCGACGATGATCAGCGAGACCGCGATGCTGATGAAGACCAGCCCGACCCAGCGCAACCGAAAGTATCGTTCCATGACTGCTAGCTTAGCTAGCTAAATCATCGAGAGGGCGCTCCAGAATTCTCCGCACCCCCGCCCGGGCGAGCATGAGCACGAAGATCAGCGCCGTCACGGGAAGGAAGCCGCCGAGCCGCACGGCATCGCCGAACACCAGGTCGACGAGCGCGAGCACCAGGAACTTGCTGCCGGGAATGATGAGCACGAGAGCCGCGACGTTGACCGCCCGGACCAGACGGGTGCGCGCACCGCGGACCCGTCTGAGGATGCTCTTCTTCACGAACAGCACGACCTCGAGCACCGCCTTCAGCAGGATCGCCGTCAGGAGGGCGAGGAGGAACGTCTCGGATATGACGTCGGGGAACAGCTGGATGAAGAGACCGAGCACGACGAGGTAGACGAAGACATCGACCAGGTCCACCGCCCGCAGCTGCACGCGGCACAGCCTAGCGTCGAGCTAGGCGCTGCCACCCCGCCAGATTAGGTTGTGCACAATCTAATCGCGTGCAATACTTGTCGTATGGCCGTGACCGATGAGATGGTGTGCTTCTCGCTGTACTCCGCCGCCCGCGCGACGACGCAGGCGTACCGCTCCCTCCTCGCACCCTGGGGCCTGACCTACCCGCAGTATCTCGTGCTCGCCATCCTCTGGATGGAGGGCGAGCAGACGATCGGCTCGCTGGGCGATGCCATGCAGCTCGACTCCGGCACGCTCTCCCCTCTCGTCCGCCGCCTCGAGCAGGCGGGCTACGTCGCACGCGCTCGCAGCTCGGCCGATGAGCGAGTCGTCACGGTGGGCCTGACCGAGGCGGGCGCAGCCCTGCGCACCGAGGTCGCGCCGGTCCACACGACGATCGCGGCCCTGGCCGGCATGCAGGACGACGATCAGCGTCACCGCCTGATCACCGAGCTGCAGCAGCTCACCGCACGGCTGCAGCACACCGACTGACCACAACCCGGAAGGAATCCACACGATGGACGCTCTCTACACCGCCGAGGCACTCGCCACCGGAGCAGGCCGCAACGGCCGCGTCACCACGGGCGAAGGCCGACTCGACCTCGACCTCGCGATCCCCAAGGAGATGGGAGGCAGCGGCGACGGAGCCAACCCCGAGCAGCTGTTCGCCGCCGGCTACGCCGCGTGCTTCCACTCCGCACTGCAGACCGTCGCCCGCGCACAGAAGGTGAAGATCACCGATTCGTCGGTGGGCGCGCGCGTGCAGATCGGATCGAACGGCGACGGCGGCTTCGGTCTGGCCGTGCAGCTCGAGGTCGTCATCCCCGACCTGCCTCACGAGCAGGCGCAGTCGCTCGCAGACGCCGCCCACCAGGTCTGCCCGTACTCCAACGCGACCCGCGGCAACATCGACGTCACGATCACCGTCACCGACGACTGATCCCGCTCGAACATCCCCACGACCGATCCCACAAGGAGAACATCATGCGCGCCCTCACCCACGACACCTTCGGCGATCCCGAGCAGGTACTCACCGTCACCGAGCGTCCGACTCCCGAGCCCGGGCCCGGTCAGGTCCGCCTGCGGATCGTGCTCTCGCCGATCCACAATCACGACCTGTGGACGATCCGCGGCACGTACGGATTCAAGCCCGAGCTCCCGGCCGCATCCGGCACCCAGGCCCTGGGCGTCGTGGACGCGCTGGGGGAAGGCGTCGAGAACCTCCCCGTCGGGCAGCGGGTCGCGACGGGCGGCACGTTCGGAGCGTGGGCCG
>NZ_JAGGPD010000566.1 GCF_018613995.1 Microbacterium sp. ISL-103
GACGGCCTGTGTGCCCTGTGCGATGGCCGCATCGATCTGCGTGTTCGCCGCGGTGAGGGCCTCGAGCAGGCGCTGCGGGCTGCGGGAGGATCCCGACAGGGCGGCCTGTGCCTGCTGCAGCTGCTGGGCCGTTGCGGCGGCGACCGACGCGATCGTTCCCCCGGAGTCCGGCAGCTGCTGCGCCGCAGCGATGTCGCTCTGCAGCTCGGCGATCAGCGCCTGAGCCTGGGATTCGATCCCCGCCAGCTCGGTGCCGAGGGCGGTGATGGCCTGAACCAGCCGCGGCGCCTGTGCGACCGACTGCTCGGCCGTGCGGATGGCGAACGCGGCTTCGCCGGACCGCCCCGCCGCGATCGCCTGCTCGGCGGCCTCGATGGATCGGTCGGCGAGGGCTGCCCGCGCCGGAGCCTGAGCCGGGTTGTCGGCGACCGTCACGAGCGCCGACTGATCGAACGCGGCGGTGAGTGCGGAGAGCGATGATGCGGCTGACGCCAGCACGGGATCGAGGGCGGCACGTTCACCACGCACCCGTTCGAGTTCCTGCGGGGCGTTCTGCTCGAGCCTGCGCAGTGCATCGAAGGCGTCGGTGTTGTCGTCGAGGACGTCGTCGATCTCGTCGCAGATCCCGATGATGCGGATGTGCCAGGCGCGGCGATCATGGACCGTGTCTTCGATCTCGTCATCGAGCTTCTGCTTGAGGTCGAACGCCTCGGACATCTTCGCCTTCGCGGTCTCGAGGGCACCGCTGAACTCCGACGTCGCGGCCTCACCGAACTGCGCGACCGCGAACCCGAGCTCTTCGCGGCTGGACGTGATCGCGTCGTCGGCCTGCACCAGCGCCGCGCCGGCCTGGGTCTGCACCTGCTCATCGGTGAGCGTGGAGAACGGATCGTTCGGATCCGGCTTCTCGGGCATCGCCCCGCGCCGTCTGATCTCGGCGTTTCGGCGCGATCGGCGGACCAGGGCGATCACGAGCCACACGACCAGCGCCAGCGCGATGATCCCGACCACGATCAGGGTGGCGCGGAGCGCGCCGGCCCCTCCGTCGCCCTGGACCTCGTCGGCGGCGAGGACGATCGCGCCCTCCCAGTCGTTCTGTGCGGCGAGGCCCTGGATCCTGTCCTCGACCTCGTCGAGCTTGCTGTCGCTGAGAGGGCCGTCGGGGGCGGCCGAGATGTAGTAGCTGCGTCCTTCGACGGCGATGGCGAGCAGATACTGCTCGGATCCGAGGTTGTTGTTCTCGGCGACGGTGTCGGCCCATTCGACGCTGTCCGACGGCGACGTGAAGTCATCGACGAGCACGACGAAGAGGTCTGCCGAGGAGTTGTCGCTGAGCGTATGGAGTCGAGCCTCGACGGCATCCTTCTCGCT
>NZ_JAGGPD010000567.1 GCF_018613995.1 Microbacterium sp. ISL-103
CGGCGAACCGCGTCTCGGCCTCGGCGAACATGCGATGGGTGCTGGGCTGCTGCTGCATCGCGAACACCGCCCGCTGCACCGGCAGGGCGTAGCCCGCGGCCGTGAGGGCGCCGTCGATGATGCCGGCGAGCCTCTGGTCGGCGGTGCCGTCGACCTGCGGGATCGCGAACAGGTTCTCGTACCAGCGATCGATCACCGCGGCGACGAGCTGCTGCTTGCCGCCGAAGTGGTAGCTGACGAGACCCTGTGCGACGCCTGCTCGCTGCGTGATCTCGGCGATGCTCGCGCCCGCCACACCCCGCTCGGCGAAGAGCTCGATCGCGGCCTTCAGGATCACGCTTCGGGAGCGCTCCCGAGCCAGGCTGTTCTGTTCTTCGGAACGGGCCATGCTGTGTCCACCTCCCCAGGATTGGACTGCTTCGGTTTCCCCCCGAAGCCTATATATTACTGATTGAACGTCTATTCAAGCTACGAGCGGCCCCGGACCCCGGCCTCAAGGAGTGCAATGCGTCCCACAGTTTGGATCCTGCCGTCTCCGAAGGTGAAGACCACCGATCGATTCCCCGCTTTCGACGCGGACGCCAACGAGATAGCCCTCGGATTGCTGCAGATCAGCGCCCTGCCCTCCGGCGCCTGGAACGACCCGACCGCCTCGGCCCTCGACGACGCCGACAAGCAGGCGCTCGCCGATCAGTGGGGCGTGCGCTCGCGTGCGGACTGGCTCAGCATGATCGATCACCTGTCGACGGTGCGCCGGCGCCGCCAGATGTGGATGCTCCACCTCAGCGTGCGCAATGATCTGGCGCTCGCTGCAGGGCGCGTGCCGACGCCGAAGGAGTGGCTCGCCGCCATCGTCGCCGAGGGAGGCGACGAGCGCGACGCGCGTCCGTTCGTCGCCGGCATCGAGCAGATCGAGCACGAGGTGCGCAGGCGGGTCGGCGCCGACATCGTCTCACCTGAGCTGTTCGTGCGCACTCTCGACGCCTACGCGCTGGGCCAGGCTGTCGCGATGGCCACCTGGGGCGTGGCCCTGGGGCACGCCGACGTCGCAGAGGCACGCCGCATCATCCACCGGATCAACGTCGACGCGAGGCCCTCGTTCGTCTCGTGGGCCGACTTCGGCCTCAGCTACCTCGCCGGACGCGTCATGCACTGGAGCGACGGCGACGTCGACGAGACCGCTGTCGCGAAGTTCGGCGACGGGTGGACGAACCTCAAATCCGCAGCGCGGCGCGGAGGACCCTGGGCGACCCTGCCCTGGCGCGCACCCGTCGATGCGGACCCGTCGCCCCACCGGGGCTGACCCACAGACGCGCGGATGCGGACCAGCCTGAGGGGGCGCGAGGTCCGCATCCGCGTCACGCCCGTCGACCGCGCACGCGCGTCCGGGCCGACTACGACGAGGCGCGCACCACCAGCTCGGTCGGCAGGATCGTCGTGTGGGCGGGATCGCGACGGGCGAGGCGCGACAGCAGCACCCCGGCCATCGCCTCTCCCTGTGCGTACATCGGCTGTCGCATCGTGGTGAGCTGCGGGTCTGTGCTCACCGCGACGGACGAGTCGTCGAATCCGACGAGTGCGACGTCTTCGGGAACCCGGATGCCGGCGGCGCGCAGCGCCGTGAGCGCGCCGCGGGCCATGAGGTCGCTGGCGACGAAGATCGCATCGGGGCGCCCCACCTCGAGGATGCGGCGTGCGGCATCCGCTCCGCTGGCCTCGCTGTAGTCGCCCGCCTCTTCTGCGAACGGGGAGAGCCCGGCATCGGCCAGTGCTCCGCGGAATCCCTGCACGCGGTCGACAGAGGAGACCATGGTGATCGGTCCCGAGATCGTCGCGATGCGCGTGCGCCCGGTGTCGATCAGATGCTGCGTGGCGGTGCGGGCACCGGCGACGTTGTCGACGTCGACCACGTAGTCGCCCTCGCGGATCCGCACGGGTCGGCCACCCCAGACCACCGGCACCGCGTCGGCCACCCTGTCGATGAACGCGTCACTGGTGTGGTGCGACACGATGAGCGCCCCGTCGACGCCGCCCTTGCGCACGAAGCTCGCCATCTTGTCCCCGGGGTCGCCGCCCGCG
>NZ_JAGGPD010000568.1 GCF_018613995.1 Microbacterium sp. ISL-103
CCCGAGGCGCTGAACGCGCTGAACAGTCGCCTGGCCGACGAGGTCACCGCCGCGGCCGTGGCGTTCGATCTCGATGACGGGGTGGGTGCGATCGTCGTCACGGGGTCCGAGAAGGCGTTCGCCGCAGGCGCCGACATCAAGGAGATGGAGGGCATGTCGGCGGCCGAGATGGTCGAGACGGATCACTTCGGCGTCTGGCACGAGTTCGCCGCGGTGCGCACACCTGTGATCGCCGCCGTCTCGGGCTTCGCACTCGGGGGAGGATGCGAGCTCGCGATGATGTGCGACATCATCCTGGCGGCCGACACCGCGAAGTTCGGCCAGCCCGAGATCAACCTCGGCGTCATCCCCGGCATGGGTGGCACGCAACGGCTGATCCGCGCGGTCGGCTACTACAAGGCGGCCGAGCTCGTGCTGTCCGGTCGGTTCATGGGCGCCGAAGAGGCGGAGCGCTCCGGCCTCGTCTCGCGCGTCGTGCCGGCATCCGATCTGCTCGCCGAGGTCACGACGCTCGCCGAGACGATCGCGTCGAAGTCGCTGCCCTCGGTGTTCGCGGCGAAGGCTGCGCTCGACGCCGCGATGGAGACGACCCTCGCCGACGGTCTGGCTCACGAGAAGCGGGCGTTCGCAGAGCTGTTCGACACCGAAGACCAGAAAGAGGGCATGTCGGCTTTCCGGGAGAAGCGTGCGCCCGACTTCCGGCACCGCTGAGTTCCGCGCCACGACTCCGGAGAACCGGAGCGGTGCGGGTGCCTCAGCCGCGCAGCGCCTCGACGATCTTCTCGACGCGGCGGTCGCGGGTCGCCTCCTGCTTCGCCTCGGCGACCGAGCGCGCATGCTCTTTGCGCGCCGAGTACGACAGTTCGTCGAAGGCGGCGCGGAGCGCGGCGTCGGAGTCGAGGACATCGGCGAGAGCGGGCGGGATCTCGACCTCGCGTTCGGCGGAATCCAGGCGGATGACGGCATCGACCTCCTGGCCGATCTCGACGCCGAGCTCGGCGCGGACGGCCTTGCTGAAGCCGATCATGTTCTGCCCGCCCATGCGGGCGAGACGCAGTCGTGCGCTGCGGCCGTCGATCGTCACCGCGACCGGGAACGTCCTGCCGGCGGCGAACGAGGCGACCTGCTCGTCGGTGAGGATGATCGCGGCCGCGGGCCCGCGGCCTTCGAGGGTCGTGTGCAGGCGCAGTTCGCTCATGCGGGCAGTGTACGCCCGCGCTCCTCGGCCTCGGATGCCAGGTGGTCGTTGCGTTCCTCGATCAGCGCGCGCATGTACTCGCGCATGAACACGCGGTCGACGAGGCGTCCGATCGGCCCGAACGGCGAACGGAAGACGATCGTGTCGCGCGCCAGAGTTCCCTCCGGATGCTCCTCGAAGACGTGCTGGTGCAGGAACGCCCCGAAAGGGCCCGAGAGCTGGCGGTCGCGGAACCCGTGGGGCGGATCGACGTCGTACACGATGGTCCGCAACCGGAACGGGATGCCGAAGTGCCGGGCCCGCCACGTCACGGTCGACCCTTCCGTGAACACGCCGCCCGCCGGTGCCTCGACCATCGTCTCGTCGTATCGGGCCATCGACCGCAGGTGCAGTCCGGTGTCGAGCGCGAGCGCGAACACGGTCTCCCTCGGTGCCGAGATCACCCTCTCGAGAACGAACTCGGCCATGTCAGAGCGGATCGGGTTGAGGCTTGGGGTCGGCGAAGTCGCCGGCCGCTTTGCGCATCCGCGCGACGATCGCGACGAGCTCGGCGGCATCGGCGCTGGTCATGCCCGGGTCGGCGAAGACCTCGGTGTTGAGGGCGTGCGTCGCGCGGTCGACCAGCTCGCGACCCGACTCGGTCAGGGCGAGCAGTGCCGCGCGGCCGTCGTGCGGGTGCGGCTCGCGCACGATGAGCCCGTCGCGCACCAGTCGCTCCGCGGTGCTCGTGACGGTCGTCGCGTGCACCTGCAGCCGGGCGACGACGCTCGACAGGGGCAGGCGGCCCGACCGGCTGAAGGCCAGCAGGCGCAGCATCTCATAGCGGGCGAAGCTCAGCGCGAAGGGCTTGAGCGTCGCATCCACGCGTGCCAGCAGCAGCTGCTGCGCGCGCATCACCGAGGTGACGACGGTCATGCCGTCGGCAGCATCCGACCATCCGTGCGCGAGCCACTGCCGCTTCGCCTCGGCGAGCGGATCGACGGGCAGCGGACGCGGTCGGTTCACGGTTCTACGGTAGGCCATCGGATCGCCGTGGCAGCGACCGACCGCCGCGCCGAGGCGCGCTGGACCTCAGTCGCTCGACGGCTGGGACTCAGTATCAAGGGGCTAGAATCGAGGCAGTCGTGAGGAGCAATCGATGAAGATCTTCGTCCTGGTCAAAGAGGTGCCCGACACCTACGGCGATCGCAAGCTGAATCTCGAGACCGGCCTCGCCGACCGCGGGGCCGGCGACGTGGTGCTCGATGAGATCACCGAGCGGGCGCTCGAGGTCGCGCTGAGCTACGCCGACAAGAACGAGGGCACCGAGGTGGTCGCTGTGGCGATGGCTCCCGGCGGCTCGACGGCGTCGGTGCGACGGGCGCTCGCGATCGGCGCAGGATCTGCCGTGCACATCGCCGACGAGCAGCCCGCGGGTGCTGATCTGGGGCTCACCGCAGAGACGCTGGCCGCCGCGATCCGCCGCGGCGAACCCGACCTGGTGATCACCGGAAACCTGTCGACCGACGGTTCGGGTGGCGTCATCCCGGCCATGCTCGCCGAGCACCTCGGCTGGCCTCAGGCCACGGCGCTCACCTCGGTCGAGATCACGCCAGAGGGCATCACGGGCACCCGGGGCGCGGATGCCGGAGCGCAGCCGATCTCGGCATCCCTTCCGGCTGTCGTCTCGATCACCGAGGGGCTGCCCGATGCGCGCTTCCCGAACTTCAAGGGCATCATGGCGGCGAAGAAGAAGCCGCTCGAAGTGCTCAGCCTCGATGACCTCGGCGTCTCGGCGGATCCCGCCGCGGCTCCTCGCACGATCCTCACCGCGGTGGCCGAGAAGCCGCCGCGTGCGGCCGGCGTGAAGATCGTCGATGAGGGCGATGCCGCCGAGAAGCTGGTGGAGTACCTCGTGCAGAACAGGCTGGTGTGACATGACCTACCCCGAGAACCCGATCCTCGTGCTGGTCGACCTCGACCCGGCGGGCAACCCCGCCAGCAGCACGTCCGCGCTGATCGGCGCGGCCTCGACCGTCGGCGCGCCTGTCGCGCTCGTCGTCGGCGGGTCAGCCGAGGCGGCCTCGAAGGTCGCCGACGCCGGCGCCTCCGTGGTCCTGACCGCCGACGGCGATGGCACGACTCTCACGGTGCCGATCGTCGACGCGCTGCAGGCGGCGTTCGCGCAGGTGCACCCCGATGCCGTGCTGATCTCGAATTCGATCAGCGGGCGCGATGTCGCCGGGCGGTTCGCCGTGCGGGCGAAGCTGGCGCTGTCGGTCGACGCGGTCGGCGTCTCGCGCGACGACGAGGGCATCATCGCGCACCACTCCGTCTACGGCGGGGCGTACCTCACCGACTCCGCGCCCACGTTCGGCGCCCCGGTCATCACGGTGCGTCAGGGTGCGGTCGACACGCGCGCAGAGGCAGCGGCGTCGCCGACGACCGAGGCGCTGAGCGTCACCGCATCCGGTCTCGCTGCGGCGACGGTCGGTGCGGTCGAGGCCGTCGAATCCACGTCGTCGCGGCCTGAGCTGCGCGGCGCGACCCGCGTCGTCTCGGGCGGCCGCGGCCTCGCGTCGAAAGAGAAGTTCGTGCTCGTCGAAGAGCTGGCCGATGCGCTGGGCGCTGCGGTCGGCGCCTCGCGAGCCGCGGTGGATGCCGGATACATCCCGCAGTCGCATCAGGTCGGTCAGACCGGGGTGTCGGTGTCGCCGCAGCTCTATGTCGCCCTCGGCATCTCGG
>NZ_JAGGPD010000569.1 GCF_018613995.1 Microbacterium sp. ISL-103
GCATCTCGGCGTCCGCCTCGCCGGCGTCTACCTCAACCCGCGTCTGCTGTTCGGTGAGGTGGAGCGTGCGGTGCTGCTCCCCTGCTGCGACGCGGGCTGATCGTCGAGGCGACGTCAGTCACGCTCGAGGATGCGCGAGCCGGTAGGTGGCGGTCAGGCGCTCGGCCGACACATGAGTGTAGATCAGGGTGGTTCCGAGGCTGGCGTGCCCGAGTATCTCCTGCACCGCTCGGAGATGGGCTCCCCCGGCGAGAAGATGCGTGGCCGCGGTATGGCGGAGCGCGTGCGGCCCCACGGTGTCGGCACCGACGAACGGTGCGAGCACTTCGGCGACCAGGGAGTACACGGCTCTGGGGCCGATGCGCCCGCCTCGGCTGCCGAGGTAGAGCGCCGGCGACGGCCGAGCGGCGCGCGCCAGGAGGGCGGAGCGACCGCGTGTCAGGTAGGCGCCGATCGCCTCCCGTGCCGGCCTGCCGAAAGGCACGACGCGTTCCTTCGAGCCCTTGCCCAGAACGCGCGCTGTGCCTCGATCGAGATCCACGTCGTCGACGTCGAGTCCGCACAGTTCGGACACGCGGATCCCCGCTCCATACAGGAGCTCGAGCATCGCGTGATCGCGAAGTGCGGTCGGCTCGCCTGCGGACGCGGCGGTTCGCTGGGCCTCCAGAAGCGCCGTCATGGCGTCTTGCGACGCGATCGTGGGCAGTGTGCGCCCACGCTTGGGGGCGACGAGTCGCAGACTCGGGTCGTGGGCGATCAGTTCCTGCTCGTGGGCCCAGGTGAAGAACGACCGGGCGGCAGCCGCGCGTCGGGCGAGGGTCGAGCGGGCATCACCGCGTTGCGTGGCATGCCACAGCCAGTCGCGGAGCGTCTCCAGGGTGATCTCCTCGAGGGTCCTTTCGCCGATGGCGCTCGCGAGATCTCTCAGATCCGATCGGTAGGCACGGACGGTCGCCGGAGCGAGCCGGCGCACCCGCTCGAGGTGGTCGGTGAACGCGTGTGCTGCGGCCGCGAACTCCATGGCCCCAGCTTGCAGGATCCGTCAGTCCGGGCGGGTCAGCCGCGCCGCTCGACGACCTCGGCTCCGCGACGTCGCCTCCGTCGGGGGTCTTCGACGGCCCGTGGCCTGTCAACTGTCCCGACGCCGTGGGGCGCCACGCTGCCAGCCCCGCTCGGTGCGGAGCACGTGGCCGCTGAGCTCCAGCAGACCGAGCATCGCGCTGATCCGCTCGGGCGCGAGGCCCGATCGGCGGGACAGCTCGACCACGCTCAGCGCTGCGCGTCCGCTCATCGCGTCCAGCAGCCGCATCTGGTCGGGATTCTGCGTCTCCCCCACCTCCGCGCCGACACCACCACCGCCGCCACTATCGCCCCACAGTTCGCGGATCTCCTCGACCGTCGTCACGCACCGCGCGTCATATTCTCGGAGGAGTCGGTGACATCCCGCGGACGCGGGCGACGTGATCGGACCGGGCACCGCGCCGAGGGGGCGCCCGAGCGCTGCCGCGTGCCCGGCGGTATTGAGGGAACCGCTGCGCCATCCGGCCTCCACGACCACG
>NZ_JAGGPD010000570.1 GCF_018613995.1 Microbacterium sp. ISL-103
CCCGAGAACCCGGCGCGGCGCGGGACGATCCAGCGGGCCACGAAGTTGACCGCGAAGGTGACGATGAAGAGGATCAGACCGGCCGCGATGAGCGTGTTGACACCCTCGTCGTGTGCTTCCGGGAACCGGAGGGCGATGATCGCGGGGATCGTCGTCGGGTTCTCGGGGTTGATCAGGTTGAACGTGACGATGCCGAGCGGCGAGAGCACGAGGGTCACGGCCATGGTCTCGCCGAGCGCGCGGCCGAGGCCGAGCATCGCGCCGGACACCATGCCGCTGCGGGCGAAGGGGAGCACGGCCATCCGGACCATCTCCCACCGGGTCGCGCCGAGCGCCAGCGCGGCCTCCTCGTGCAGCTTCGGAGTCTGCAGGAAGACCTCGCGGCAGATCGCGGTCATGATCGGGAGGATCATCACCGCGAGCACGAGCGATGCGGTGAGGATCGTCTTGCCGGTGCCCGAGGGCGTGCCGCTGAAGAGCGGGATGAAGCCGAGGTTCTCGTTCAGCCACTTGTAGAAGGGCACGAGCATCGGGGCGAAGGTGAGGGCGCCCCAGAGGCCGAAGACGACCGACGGCACGGCGGCCAGCAGGTCGATGATGTAGCCGAGGAAGCCGGCGAGGCGACGTGGCGCGTAGTGCGAGATGAAGAGCGCGATGCCGATCGCGACGGGGGCGGCGATGACGAGCGCGATGAGGCTCGACCACAGCGTTCCGAAGACGAACGGCCAGACCCACGACAGGAACGACTGTCCTTCGAGGATGTGGTTGCCGCTCGTGTCGGCGGAGAGCGCCGGGATGGCCTGGATGATCAGGAAGACGGCGACCGCGGCGAGGGTGACGAGGATGATGATTCCCGCCGCCAGCGCCGTGCCGGAGAAGACGAGGTCACCCCGTCGGCGAGGGGCCGTGCGCGACCCGGCGGAACGGGTGGTATCGGGACCCGTTGAGGTTGTGGTCATCGGAGCGACTCCAGGCTCTGAGGGGCGTTCGGGGTTTTCATGCGGGTGCCCCCGCGGTGTCGGTCGAGTGCTACGACCGACACCACGGGGGCGTCGGGACCGGAGCTCAGCTCGGGGCTGAGCCGTCGGTCACTCCGTGACGATCGCGTCGATCGCCGTGTTGATCTGGTCGCGCAGGCTGTCCGAGATGGGGGCGCTGCCCGCTGCCTCGGCTGCGGCATCCTGACCCTCGGCCGATGCGACGTACTCGAAGTACGCCTTCACGAGGCCGGCGGTCTCGGCGTCGTCGTACTCGACGCAGCCGATGAGGTACGAGACGAGGGCGATCGGGTACGAGCCGGCGGGGGCTGCGGCCGGGTCGACGGCGTAGGCGAGGTCGTGGTCCGAGCGGCCCTCTTCGAGCGGGGATGCCTCGACGAGCGCTGCGGCGGCCTCGGCGGAGTACGCGACGTACTCGCCCTCGACCTCGACGGCGCCCTGTCCCAGGTCGGCGGTGCGCGATGCGTCGGCGAATCCGATGTAGCCGACGCCGTTCGTGATCGCGGCGACGACGCCCGAGGTGCCGTCGCCGGCCTCACCCGTCTGCAGCGGCCACTCGTCGCTGGCCTCGTAGGTCCAGACGTCGGGCGCGACCGCGCTGAGGTACTTGGTGAAGGTCTCCTGCGTGCCCGACGCGTCTGCGCGGTGCACGGGGACGATCGCCTGGTCGGGCAGGTCGACGCCGTCGTTCTGCGAAGCGATCGCGTCGTCGTTCCAGTTGGTGATGGCGCCCGAGAAGATCTTGGCGATGGTCTCGCCGTCGAGGTTCAGCGAGTCGATGCCCTCGAGGTTGAAGGCGACGGCGACGGGCGAGATGTAGACGGGGATCTCGACGATCTCGTCGGATGCGCAGGAGCCGAAGCCGCCCGCGGCGAGCTCGTCGGCGTTGAACGCGCGGTCCGAGCCGATGAAGTTCGACGAGCCGGCGATGAAGTTCTCGCGGCCGGTGCCCGAACCCGTGGCCGTGTAGTTGACCGTGGTGTCGGGGTTGGCGGTCTGGAAGGCGGCGACCCAGGACTGCTGTGCGGCCTCCTGCGAGGAGGCGCCGGTGGCCTCGATGGTGCCGGTGAGCGTGGACTCGCTCGGTGCGTCGGTGGAGCCGCCGGTGCCGCCTTCGTTCGCGGCACAGCCGGCGAGTGCGAGAGCGGCGACGGCGCCGATGGCGCCGATTCGTGCGATTCGGGAGATCTTCACTGTGGATCCTTCGATCTTTGATGGGTGGGGCCCGGTGCAGGGCACACAGTGACGCTAAGTGCGGCGGTTAACGAGACTCTCCCGCGCAGGTGAACGGAAGGTGAACGGCGGTCGACTCTCTGGGGTGGGGGCCAGGGGGCGTCAGGGCATTCACGGGCCCCGGCCCCGCCCGCTCGCCGCGTTCAGACCTTGGGGATGTGCGTCCCGATCGCGATGATCCCGGAGCCCGGATTCGACGCCGAGACGTCCACGACCGAGAA
>NZ_JAGGPD010000571.1 GCF_018613995.1 Microbacterium sp. ISL-103
TCGCCGGCGGTCCGTTCGATCGAGAGGGCGTGGTGGAGTTCGAAGCGTTCGGGCGACAGGGCGACGAGCGCGGCTCGCTGCGCGAGAGGAGTCGCTTCGTGCGAGAAGACCGTCGGTGGCTGTACCTCGACGGCCACGTCGGGTGATGGACACCTCTGCCAGCGACTAGATTTGAGAGCGTGAACGCGAGCCCGGAACACCAGCGCATCCTTATCGACGTCGCCGATCTCGACCGGCGCATCGCGCAGGCTGAGCGCGCACGGACCAAGCCGGCGCAGGGCGCTCGGATCACTGAGCTCGTCGCGATCCGTCAGGACCAGCTGCGCGAGCTGACAGCGCTGACCGGAAAGCGCGACGACGTGCGCACCGAGCTGACCAGGCTCGAAGCCGACGTCAAGCTCGTCGAGCAGCGTCGCGCCCGCGACGCCGATCGGCTCGCCGCAGCGACCAATTCCAAAGAAGCACAGGCTCTCGAACACGAGATCGCCAGCCTCGCCAGGCGCCAGAGCGACCTCGAGGACATCGAGCTCGACGTGATGGGACGTGTCGAAGACGCAGACGCGGCTGTCGCCGCGCAGCAGGCCCTGCTCGACACGACGACCGCCGAGGGCAGCGCCCTGACCGCACAGGCGAAGGCCGACGTGGCGGCGGCGACCGATCTGGGCGCGCAGCTGACGCGCGACCGCGAGGCCGTGACCGCGACGCTGCCTGCTCCGTTGCTCGCGGAGTACACGCGCCGCGCGGCGAACAGCGCCGGCGCCGCACTCCTGACGGGTGGCACGTGCGAGGGGTGTCGCATGCTGCTCCCCGGCACCGACATCAATGACATCCGCAACGCGCCGGACGACCTGGTCGTCACCTGCCCCGAGTGCGGATGCATCCTGGTGCGCACCGGGGAATCAGGGCTGTGATCTCCGCGCCGCGAGCGCGACGACGGTGAGCTCGCGGCAATCGACCGAGCGTCGCGTCGTGCTGGTCGCGACGCGCTCCGGCGAGTACACGGCGGTCGAGCTCGATGCGGACGACCAGGAGATCTCGCGCGTCGATCTCCGTGTCGCCGATCTGCCGACCTGGGTGGCGGCGCAGGAGGCCGACACGCCCCCGCGCTGGGTGATCCGCAGTGCGCGCGACATCTATCCGCTCCTCCTCGACTCCGGTGTCCTGATCGGTCGTTCGCACGATCTGCTGCTGTGCCATGCGATCCTCCGCGACACAGACAAGGTCGCGCGTCCCCTGGCTCCGTCTGCGGCGTGGGTGCGCCGCGAGCCGGTCGCCGAGGCGCCCGCGCTGTTCGACGTCCTCGACCACGACGACGTCGACGACCCCGTGGGCGAGGCGCTCGCGCAGTACCGCGAGCAGCGCCGCGTGCTCCGCGACAGCAAGGACGGACGTCTCACCCTCCTCGCTTCTGCCGAGTCGGCGGGCGGCCTCATCGCCGAAGAGATGGGGGCGGCCGGAGTGCCGTGGGACGAGGCGGTGCACGACGCGATCCTCACCGACATCCTGGGCAGCCGACCGATCGCTGGCGGGCTCCCCAGCCACATGGTCGCGCAGGGCGAGCAGGTGCGGTCGATCCTCGGCGACCCCACACTCAACCTCGAGAGTCAGCCGAAGCTGCTCCGAGCTCTGCACCGCGTCGGCGTGCAGGTCGAGTCGACCGGCCGTTGGGAACTCGCGCAGCACAGCCACGCCGTCGTCGAACCGCTCCTGGCGTACAAGAAGCTGTCCAGGCTCCTCAGCGCCAACGGGTGGGCATGGCTCTCCGAGTGGGTGCATGAGGGGCGCTTCCGGCCGATCTACATCACCGGGGGAGTCGTGACCGGGCGCTGGGCGTCGGCGGGAGGCGGCGCGCTGCAACTGCCGCGCAACCTCCGGGCCGCGGTGCGGGCCGATGAGGGCTGGACTCTCGTCGTCGCTGACGTCGCCCAGCTCGAGCCCCGAATGCTCGCCGGCATGGCCGGCGACCGTGCGATGGCCCGTGCCGCCCAGGGCAAGGACCTGTATGCGGGCGTGGTCGAATCCGGCGCCGTCGCGACGCGTGAAGAGGCGAAGTACGCCGTCCTCGGGGCGATGTACGGGGCCACGACCGGCGACAGCGGTCGGCTCGTGCCACGGCTGCGCAAGGTCTATCCGCGGGCGATGGCGCTCGTCGACAGAGCGGCGCGATTCGGCGAAGACGGGGGAGTCGTCTCGACCTGGCCCGGACGCTCCTCCCCGCGCCCGTCGACCG
>NZ_JAGGPD010000038.1 GCF_018613995.1 Microbacterium sp. ISL-103
CCGAGGACTTCGCCGAGACCCCGTTCCGGGTCTTCCAGGCCGAGTACGTCGGCGCTGTGGTCAGGCCGGGCGGCGCGAGCCAGCCGCGCAAGCAGCTCGACGCGTGGCAGGACTGGGCCAAGCAGCGCGGCGCCCGCGGTCTCGCCTACGTGCTCTTCAACGAAGACGGCTCGCTCGGCGGCCCCGCCGCCAAGAACCTGTCCGAGGCCGAGCAGGCGGGTCTCGCGGAGTTCGTCGGCGCATCCGCCGGCGACTGCGTGTTCTTCGCCGCAGGGTCGACGAAGGAGAGCCGCGCGCTCCTCGGCGCCGCCCGTGTCGAGATCGGCCGCCGTCCCGGCTACTTGAACCCCGACGAATTCGCGTTCACCTGGGTCGTCGACGCACCGATGTTCGAGCCGGCAGCGGATGCCGTCGCATCCGGTGACGTCGCCGTCGGCGCCGGAGCGTGGACCGCCGTGCACCACGCGTTCACCGGCCCGAAGCCGGAGTTCCAGGACACGTTCGACACCGACCCCGGATCGGCGCTCGCCTACGCGTACGACATCGTGTGCAACGGATCCGAGCTCGGCGGCGGCTCGATCCGCATCCACCGTGAAGACGTGCAGAAGCGCGTGTTCGAGGTCATGGGCATCAGCGACGAGTTCGCACAGGAGCAGTTCGGCTTCCTGCTCGACGCGTTCAAGTTCGGTGCCCCGCCGCACGGCGGAATCGCGCTCGGCATGGACCGCGTGCTGCAGCACCTCACGAAGACCGAGTCGATCCGCGACGTCATCGCGTTCCCGAAGTCGGGCAACGGCTTCGACCCGCTGACGGCCGCGCCCGCGCCGATCACGGCCGAGCAGCGCGCCGAGGCCGGCGTCGACTTCGAGCCCGAAGACGACGAGGCCTGACCCTCGAATCCTGAGGCCCTCTCCTGCTCAGGCAGGAGGGGGCCTCTTCGCGTGACCTGCCCGGCCTTCGCCCCGATCCACCTCCGTCGCGCGCCCCACGAGTCGGATTACGCTCCAGAAGTCCGTCTCGCGCCGAACCGGACTCACGAAGTGCGATCGGACGTGCGAGGCGCACGCAGGATGACGGATGCTCAGCGCAGCGACGCGAGCGCGGGCGCGATGTTCTCGTTCCACACATCGACGCCGAGTTTCGCGATGAGGGCGACCACCACGACGAGGAACACGACGCGGATGAAGGTCGTTCCGCGCGAGATCGCCATGCGCGAGCCGAGATAGCTGCCTGCGACGTTCGCGACCGCGAGGATGCCTCCGAGAAGCCACAGCACCGCGCCGTGCGGGATGAACAGCAGCAGGGCGCCGGTGTTCGTGGCGAGGTTCACGATCTTCGCCTTCGCGCTCGCCTGCAGGAAGTCGTAGCCGAGCAGTGCGACGAGCGAGATCACCAGGAAAGTGCCGGTGCCGGGGCCGATCAGACCGTCGTAGAAGCCGATCACGAGACCCGACAGCCCCGCCATGATGTGATGCTTGTGCCCGCTGAAGCGCAGTCGCGTCGCGGCGCCCATCTGCGGACGGAATGCCGTGAAGAGCGCGACGGCGAGCAGCGCGACCACGATGATCGGCTTGAACGCCGCTGCCGGCAGCACGGTGGCGACGGCGGCTCCGCCGAACGATCCGACGAGCGCGATCGCGGCCATCGGCAGAGCGGTGCGGATGTCGGGTTTCGCGCGCCGATAGTAGGTGACGCTGCTGGTGGCCGTGCCGAAGACAGAGGCGAGCTTGTTGGTGGCGAGAGCCTGGATCGGCGAGATGCCGGGGATCAGCAGCAGCGCGGGCAGCTGCAGGAGCCCTCCTCCGCCCACGACGGCATCGATCCACCCGGCCGCGAACGCCGCCACGACCACGAGGATCAGCGTGCCCCAGGTGAGCTGCTCGAGCCCGAGCACACTGCCGATGTCCATCCGTCCAGGATGTCAGACTGGACGGATGCTCGACGCTCTCCCGCTGCCCTTCTCCATCGATTCCCGGGCGGGCGCCGCGACCCTGCGCAGAGCCGTCACCGGCGACACGGATGAGATCATCACGCTGCTCTCGGATGACCCGATCAGCGCCTCGCGCGGCGACGTCGCCTCGGTCGAGGATCGTCCCGCCTACGCATCCGCCCTCGACGAGATCCTCGCCGACCCGTCGAACGACCTGCTCGTGGTCGAGCTCGACGGAGCGGTCGTCGGCACGCTGCAGCTCACGTCGATTCCCGGTATGGCTCGACGCGGCGCGAAGCGTCTGCTCGTCGAGGCCGTGCGAGTGCGCAGCGACCTGCGCTCGTCGGGCATCGGCACGGCCGTGATGCGCTGGGTCTCCGATGACGCGGCGCCGGCGCTGGGGACGGCGATGGTGCAGCTCACCTCGGATGCCGCCCGCACCGATGCACACCGGTTCTACGAACGACTCGGCTATCTGGGTTCGCACGTCGGCTTCAAGTACTCGGTGCCGACGGATTCGGTGCCGCGCGGCTGAACCCCGCTCCGACCCGCCACGACCCGGACATCTCGCGTTCACCAGGGCCGCGATCATCGGCAACCCTCGGCTCATAGTGTCCTCTCGCAACCCGAATCCGGCACACAGCGCCGGGCACCGAGAGGACCCTGATGACCAACTTCCACCGCCGTGCGCGCATCGGCGCCGGCATCGCCCTGTTCACCACCGCTGCGCTCGGCCTGACCGCCTGCGCGACGGGCGCCGAGACCCCCGCGGCCGGCAGCGACGAGGTCGACGCCGCGTCCGCGACCTCGGTCGAGGACTTCGGATCGTTCGCCGAGCTCGAAGAGGCCGCCAAGGCCGAGGGGCAGCTCAACGTCATCGCGCTTCCGCGCGACTGGGCCAACTACGGCGAGATCCTCGACCTGTTCGCCGAGAAGTACCCCGAGATCACGATCAACGAGGCGTCCCCCGACGTCTCGAGCGCCGAAGAGATCCAGGCCGCGAAGACGAACGAGGGCCTCGACACCGCGCCCGACGTGTTCGACCTCGGCCTCACCGTCGCGCTGCAGAACACCGACGTGTTCGCGCCCTACCAGGTGCAGACGTGGGACGAGATCCCCGATGAGCTCAAGGAGCCGACCGGCCTCTTCGTCGGCGACTACGGCGGATACATGTCGATCGGCTACGACTCGTCGAAGTTCGACGCCCCCGAGTCCCTCGACGACCTGTTGGATGGCGCCTACAAGGGTGCCGTCGCCATCAACGGCGACCCGACGCAGGCCGGTGCGGCCTTCGCCGCCGTGGGCCTCGCCACGGTGCAGTCCGACGGATCCCTCGACGACTTCCAGCCGGGCATCGACTTCTTCTCCGACATGCAGAAGGCCGGCAACCTGCTCAAGGTCGACGTCACCACGGCGACCGTCGCGAGCGGCGAGACCCCCGTCGTCTTCGACTGGGACTACCTGAACGCCGCGCACTCCGCCGACAACGAGAACTGGAAGGTCGTCGTGCTCGACGGCACCGGTTACGCGGGCTACTACAACCAGGCGATCAACAAGGATGCCCCGAACCCCGCGGCCGCGCGCCTGTGGCAGGAGTTCCTCTACAGCGACGAGGCCCAGAACCTGTGGCTCAAGGGCGGCGCACGCCCGGCTCGCATGGAGGCCATGACCGAGGCCGGCACCATCGACGCCGACCTGGCCGCGGCCCTTCCCGAGGTCCCGAGCGAGACGGTCGTCCCGACCGAGGAGCAGTCGACGAACGCCGGCACCCTGCTCGGCGAGAAGTGGGCAGCGGCGGTCCAGTGACCACTGCCACCGCTGCGGGGGCGGATGCCACGGCATCCGCCCCCGTCTCTCCCGCAGCGCACAGCGCTGGGCCCGCGACCTCGTCGCGGGCCCAGCGCTTCGCGCCGTCCGTCGCCTGGCTCGGTCTCGTCCCGTTCGCGGCGTACGTGCTGCTCTTCCTCGCCGTGCCGACCATCCTCGCCATCGGCTCCGGCTTCTTCACGAAGGACGGCTCCTTCACCTGGTCGAACCTCTCGGCCCTCGGCGACCCGGTGGTACTCACCACCTTCGCGAACTCGGCTGGCCTCTCACTGCTGACCGCCGTCGTCGGCGCGGTCGCCGGCGCCCTCGTCTGCTACGCGCTGCTCGGCATGAACCCCGACGGCGGCGTCCGCTCGACGGTCGATGCCGCAGCCGGCGTGCTCGCCCAGTTCGGCGGCGTGATGCTCGCGTTCGCGTTCATCGCCACGATCGGCATCCAGGGCGTGCTCAAGGTCTTCCTGCAAGACACCTTCGGCATCGACATCTTCGCGAACGGCACCTGGCTCTATGAGCTTCCAGGGCTCATCCTGCCGTACATCTACTTCCAGATCCCGCTCATGGTGATCACCTTCATGCCCGCGCTCGCTGCCCTCAAGCCGCAGTGGGCCGAGGCGAACCTCACGCTCGGGGGCACACGCTCGAGCTTCTGGCTGCGCATCGGCATCCCGGTGCTCGCCCCCTCGTTCCTCGCGAGCCTGCTCCTGTTGTTCGCGAACGCGTTCTCGTCGTACGCCACCGCTGCCGCGCTCGCCAGCCAGGGCGCACAGATCGTGCCGCTGCAGATCCGCGCGTCGCTCACGAGCGAGACCGTGCTCGGCCGTGAGAATCTGGCCGGCGCGCTCGCGCTCGGCATGATCGTGATCGTCGGGATCGTCATGGCCCTGTACTCCCTCATCCAGCGACGAGCCGCGAGGTGGCAGTCATGAACCGTCTCGGCCCCTCTCTCGCCACTCGGTGGATCATCGGCATCGTGGTCGGCGCCTTCTTCGCGATTCCACTGGTCTCGACCTTCCTCTACACGCTGCGCCAGACCGACGGCACCCTCGGCTTCGAGCGCTGGGCAGCACTTTTCGACCCGGCGGGGTCCGCGGCGATCAAGCCGATCTGGACGGGTCTCGGCAACTCGCTGATACTCGCGCTCGTGACGGTCGCGATCGTGCTCCTGCTGCTCGCGCCGACGATGATCCTGGTGAACCTGCGCTTCGGCAAGCTCAAGCCGATCTTCGAGTTCGCCGTGCTGCTGCCGATCTCGATCCCCGCGATCGTGCTGGTCGTGGGCCTCGCTCCGATCTACCTGCAGATCGGTCGCGCCCTCGGCACCGGCACCTGGACGCTGGCCTTCGCCTACGGCATCACCGTGCTGCCCTTCGCATACCGCTCGATCCAGGCGTCCATCGACGCCGCCGACCTGCGCACCCTGGCCGAGGCCGCCCGGTCGCTCGGAGCGAGCTGGCCGACGGTGGTGCTGAAGGTGCTCGCACCGAACCTCCGGCAGGGGCTGCTCGCGGCGTCGCTTATCTCGATCGCCGTCGTGCTGGGCGAGTTCACGATCGCCTCCCTGCTCAACCGCCAGGTGTTCCAGACGGCCATGGTCGTCGTGCAGAAGCAGGACCCTTACGCTCCCGCGATCTTCACGCTGCTGGCGCTGCTGTTCGTCTTCCTGCTTCTTCTCCTCATCGGCCGCGTCGCCCGCGGCACCGGAAAGGCCCGCTCATGACCCTCCCCCAGACCGCCGACAACATGCTCCTCGCCGAAGCCGGTGAGGGCACCCGCGTGCAGCTTCAGGGCATCGCGAAGAGCTACTCCGGCACCACCGTGCTGCACGGTGTCGACCTCGACATCGCGCCTGGCGAGTTCGTCTCCCTGCTCGGCCCGTCCGGCTGCGGCAAGACCACGCTGCTGCGTGTTCTCGCGGGCCTCGAAGGACTCGACAGCGGCGCGGTGCTCCTCGACGGCGGGGACGTCTCGCGCGTGCCCACCAACAAGCGCGACATCGGCATGGTGTTCCAGTCGTATTCGTTGTTCCCCCACCTGCGCGTCGCGGAGAACACGGCCTTCGGGCTGCGGCGCCGTGGCGTGGGCAAGGCGGAGGCCGCGAAGCGGGCGCTCGACGCTCTCGCGCTCGTCGGCCTCACCGATTTCGCCGAGCGCTTCCCGCATCAGCTCTCGGGCGGACAGCAGCAGCGTGTGGCGCTCGCGCGCGCACTCGTCACCGAGCCGAAGGTGCTGCTGCTCGACGAGCCGCTCTCGGCACTCGATGCGAAGGTGCGGGTGCAGCTGCGCGACGAGATCCGCCGCATCCAGCTGCGCCTGGGAATCACGACGGTCTTCGTGACCCACGACCAGGAGGAGGCCCTCGCGGTCTCCGACAGGATCGCCGTGATGAACTCCGGCCGGATCGAGCAGATCGGCACCCCGGAGCAGCTGTACACGACTCCGTCGACCGCGGGCGTCGCCGCCTTCGTGGGCCTATCGAGCGTCGTCTCGGGCGTCGCCGAGGGCGACTATGTCGTGGTGTGGGGCCAGAAGCTGCCCCTGCAGTCACCGGCCGACGGCCCCGTCGACGTCTACCTGCGCCCCGAGAACGTGCACTTCGCGACGGAGGCGGATGCCGCGACCGACGCGCTCGTGCAGGAGAGCACGTTCCTCGGCAGCATGCGCCGCACCCTCGTCCGCACAGAATCCGGTGAGCTGGTGCGCCTGCAGCACTCCCCCGGCATCCACCCGGCGTTCGGCGATCGCGTGCGCATCGCTGTCGCGCCGGAGCCCGTGGCGGTGCATCCTCGGGGCTGAATCGCCCTCTAGCCCCGGGCCAGTACTCCGGGATACCGTGATCCCCGAGGGCGTCGATCCCTCGACACGACAGAGAAAGGACGTCTCATGGCAGGCACGTTCGAGCTGTACACCGACAAGTCCGGCGAGTACAGGTTCCGCCTCAAGTCCGGCAACGGCGAGGTCATAGCGATCAGCGAGGGCTACTCCTCGAAAGCCTCCGCCTTGAACGGCATCGACTCGGTCCGCCGCAACGCCGCGGATGCCGAGGTCGTCGAGGCCTGACGACGCACCCGATGTTTCATACGAAGACCCCCTCCTGCTGAGTCAGCGGGAGGGGGTCTTTCGTTGAAGCGAGTCGTTCGACCGCGAGTTCAGAGAACTCGTGCCAGGAAGTCCTGCGTTCGCGGATGCTGCGGATTGGCCAGCACCTCTCGCGGGTCGCCCTCTTCGACGATGTGCCCGCCGTCCATGAAGATCAGACGTGACCCGACCTCGCGAGCGAACCCCATCTCATGCGTGACGACGAGCATCGTCATGCCTTCGTCGGCGAGCGAGCGCATGACCTGAAGCACCTCGCCGACCAGCTCGGGGTCGAGCGCCGACGTCGGCTCGTCGAACAGCATCATGTCGGGGTTCATGCACAGCGCCCGAGCGATCGCGACGCGCTGCTGCTGACCGCCCGAGAGATGGCCGGGGAACGCGTCGGCCTTCTCCGCGAGGCCGACCCGCGCGAGCATCTCGGTCGCGATGCGGGCAGCCTCGGTCTTCGACCGCTTCTTCACGCGCTGCTGCGCGATCATGAGGTGGCCCATCACATCCAGGTGCGGGAACAGATTGAAGCGCTGGAAGACCATGCCGATGCGGGTGCGCACCCGGTCGATGTCGACATCGGGATCGGTGATGTCGATGCCCTCGATGAGCACCTTGCCGCCGGTCGGCTCTTCCAGCAGGTTCACCGAGCGCAGCAGCGTCGACTTGCCGGAGCCGGAGGGCCCGATGATGCAGACCACCCCGCCCTTGCTGACGGTGAGGTCGATGCCCTTGAGACCCTCGGGTCAGCAGCGTCGAACTCATCATGTTGAGTCCCTTGCGTCCGGTCTCCTCGGCCGTGGCGCGAGAGCCCGAACCCCACCAGATGTGGTCGCGCAGGGTCGGCGACTGCGGCTCGATCGCGAGATACCGACCGGCTCCGACCATGCGCGGGTCGCCGGGCGCGAGGCCCTCGCCGTCGATGGCCCGCAAGAACAGGTCGAACTTCTCCCGGGCGATCACGCTGCCCCGCTCGGGGTCTTCCTCGTCGTGGAAGCCGAACGTCTCGTATCCGCGAAGCGCCGTCTCGGGTGAACCACGGCTGACGCCGAGCGCGATGCGTCCGTCGGCGATCAGGTCGAGCGCCGCCGCCTCTTCAGCGAACTGGAAGGGGTTCTCGTAACGCATGTCGATGACGCCGGTGCCGACCTCGATGCGCTTCGTGCGTGCGGCCATGGCCGACAGCAGCGGCATGGGCGATGCAGCCTGCCGCGCCCAGTGGTGCACGCGCACCGAGGCGCCATTCACACCGATCTCGTCAGCGCCCTCAGCGATCTCGATGGTCTGCTTGAGCATGTCGCCCGCCGTGCGGGTCGCCGAACCGGGCACATCGGCGTAGTGCCCGAACGAGAGGAATCCGAAAGCCTTCATGGTGTATTCGAACGCATGGAAGTCATCGAGTATTCCTTCATCCTTCGCCAGGTGTCAGCAGGCCGTCGAGCACCAGCTGGCGGATGCGCGGTTCGACGTCTACCCACAGCACCGCGAGCGGCACCTCGAACAGGTCGGCGAGAGCCGCCACGATCTGCATGACCGTGAGCTCGCCGTCGCACGCACCGACGAACGCCGCGAGCGCCGGGTCGACGGCGATGGTGCGGCCGAAGCCGCCGCCCTGGCGCAGTTCGATGATGCTCGGGTCGTCGTTGCCGGGCAGCAGGTGGCGGGCCTCGGTGACGTCGGGGGCGGTGAGCAGTGTCGTCGGAAGGCCGTTCGCGAGCAGATCGTGCGCCGCGAGGCCGGCACGCAGCGCACCGCCCACGTTCGACACCGGCTGCGGCAGACGTTCGAGGCGCCGCAGGGGTGCGGTGCCCGGTGCCGGTGGCCGCCGCACCAGGATGTATCCGAAACCGACGGCCGTCACGCCGCGCGCGGCGAAGTCGTCGAGCCACGCGGTCAGCAGCGGCGTGAAGGCGGCATCGCGCGGCGTCGTGCCTCCGTCGCGGATCCAGAGCTCGGCATAGCCGAGAGGCGAGAGCTCCTCGCGCTGCACGACCCACAGGTCGAGGTCGTCGGGCACCCACGAGGCGAGTCGATCGAGTCCCGCCCGCCCGGTCAGCGACGCCTGGGCGCCGCGCGACTCCCAGTTGCCCAGCAGCTGCGCGGTGCCCCCGGGGGTGAGGTGGTCGGGCGCCGACCGGATGAACTGCTCGACCAGGGCGTCTCCGACGAGGCCGCCGTCGCGGTACTCGTACTCCGGCACCCCCTCGACACGAGGAGTGATGACGAACGGAGGATTCGACACGATCAGGTCGAATGCTTCACCGGAGACCGGCTCGAACATGCTGCCGAGTCGGAACTCGATGTTCGTCACACCGTTCAGCTGCGCGTTGAGTTCGGCGTAGGCGAGGGCTCTCGCCGAGATGTCGGTGGCCACGACCGCGCCCGCATGCCGCGCCACGAGAAGCGCCTGGATGCCGCATCCGGTTCCGAGGTCCAGCGCTCGATCGACCTCGATCGGCATGATGATCTCCGCCAGGGTGCGAGACGCGCCACCCACACCGAGCACGTGATCGGCCGGCAGTGCGCCGGCGAGGGCCGTCTCATCGAGATCGCTGGCGATCCACCACTCGCCCATGCCGTCGGCGTCGACGAACGACTGCGGGCGCAGCAGCGCGGCGGGCACCACCGCGTCGCCGTCGATCCACGCGAGCCCCAGAGCGACGAGACCCTCGGCGCCCAGGCGCGGCAGCGCAGAGGTCACGGGGTCGAGAGGCTGCGGCATCCCGAGCACCAGCAGCCGGCCGAGAGTGGCGAGAGCGCCGGCATCGCCGGCGATCGCGCGCAGGATGGGCTCGCGCATCCCGCGGCCCAGAGCGTCGTCCGCTTCCTCTCCCCACAGCCGCCTCAGGGGCTCGGAACGCAGGTCGGCGGCGTCGAGATCCGCGGCGAGCGCGGCACTCAGCTGTCGATCGGGCACGGGAGACTGGGTGTCGGACACGGCCGTCACTCTACGCGTCTTCAGGGTTCTCATTCGGCCACCCGCCTAGAATCACAAGGTCAGCACTCACGAACCGCCTGTGATCCCGGCGTTCGAGGAAGACCTTCATGACCGCGACCACCCTCGAGAACGGCCTCCGCCCGCGCCTACGGCGCCTGGCATGCGGAACCGTCATCCCGGCGATCGCTCTCGGATTGCTCGGCTTCGGAGCAGGCAGCGCATCCGCGGCCAGCGATCCGGAGTCCGAGGAGCAGCCCCCCGTCGAGCTCTTCCTCAGTGCGGGCGTTCGCGGCACCGTCTCTCCGGGCAGTGCGACCACCGCCTCTCTGACCATCGAGAACGACGCGACGTCGGCCCTGTCGGCCGGTCGAGTCACGGTCGAGCTGAACCGCACCCCGCTCGCCGATGGGGCCGCCATCACCTCGTGGCTCGACGAGTCAGAGGCCTCCGGCGGCTTCGACCAACTGGGAACAGACACGACGGCGCCGGTCGACGCTGAAGGCTCTGTGACATCGAGCCTCTTCATCCCACCCGAGACCCTCGGCGATCTCGCGCCCGGCGTCTACCCGATGCGCGCCACCCTCAGCGGAGCGCAGAACGACGGGCAGGATGCCGCGGCCGAGACCGTGACCTCGACGACCGTGCTCGTCGTGACCGCGGCGACCACCCAGTCCGTCGCCGTGATGGTGCCGATCACGGCGACTCCGCTCGACGGTGCTCTTCTCACCGCTGACGAGCTCAACACCCTCACCGCGGCCGACGGTGATCTGACGGCCGTGCTCGAGGGTGTCAGCGGCACCTCGGCGATCCTCGCGATCGACCCGGCGATCCCTGCGGCCATCAAGGCCCTGGGCTCTGCGGCCTCCGAGAGCGCACGCGAGTGGCTGCGCCGGCTCGATGCTCTCCCCAATGAACGGTTCGCCCTGCAGTTCGGCGACGCGGATGCCACGACACAGTCCCAGGCCGGCCTCACCGCCCTTCTGCAGCCGACGACGCTCGCCCCCTTCCTGAATCCGGCGAACTTCACCGCTGCGGTCGACGAGACCCCGGCGCCCACCATCACCCCGACCGAGACTCCCGAACCCACACCCGAGCCGACCGACGGCCCGGTGCTGCCTGACGACGCGCAGCTCACCGCCGTCGAGAGCGCTGTGCCCGGCATCCTCTGGCCGCGCAGCGACGTGGCGGCCGCCGACCTCACCGCCTTCTCCTCTTATATGGGCGACGCCGCCGTGACGGTGCTGTCGTCGACGTCCGTCAGCGGAGCCACCGGTGCACGCGCCGCTGTCGGAGCCCAGAGCGTTCTCGTGGCGGATGCGGAGGCATCCGATGCCCTGTCGAAGGCCTCGAACGAGAACGACACCGCCATCCGGCAGCGCTGGCTCGCCGAAGCGAGCGCACATCTCTATCTGTCCGCGCAGGCGAACCCGTCGGTGCCGCGGCTGATCGGTCTCGACCGCGACGAGACGCGCACCGCCGAGGCGCTGGGCGAGGCGATCTCGGCCGTCGACTCCCTCGGCTTCGGACTCAGCGGCGTTCTGGCCGCTCCGGCCGCACCCGTCACCCTCACGACCGAACAGGACGTCACGCGCGCCACCGCACTGCAGCGCATGCTCGACAGCGAGGTCGTGCTCGGAGAGTTCGCGTCGATCCTCGACGACCGGCAGCTGCTGCTGAGCCCGAAGCGCATCCAGATCATGCGAGCGACCGCGGTCGGCCTCGGAGAGAAGGGCTTCGACGAGGCCGTCGCCGGCGTGAACACCGCGACGACCGACACGCTGAACGCCGTCGACATCCCGCCGGCGAGCACGATCCAGCTGCTGTCGGCCAACGCCGACCTCCCCTTCTCGGTGCGCAACGAGCTGCCGTGGCCGGTGAACATCGTCCTCTCGGTGCGCCCCAGCGATCCGCGACTCGACGTGCAGTCGGTCACGCCGGCGACGATCCAGGCGGGCACCACCACCAGGGTCAAGGTCCCCGTGTCGGCCCGCGTCGGCAGCGGCGAGGTCACGCTGCGTCTCGAGCTCTCGAGCCCCACCGGCGTCGAGATCAGCCAGCCCGAGAACGTCCGAGTCTCGGTGCGTGCCGAATGGGAGACCATCGGCCTCGCGCTGTTCGGCGGCATCATCGTGCTGCTCCTGGGACTCGGGATCATCCGCACCGTCCGCCGACGACGCCGTGAGGCGGCGCCAGAGACGGTCGGATCTGCCGAATCCAAGCAGACGGATGCCGACGCCGCATCCGTCGAGGAGTCGAATGAGTAGTCTCGGGCGCGCCAGCGCCGTCATCGCCGCCGGCACGCTCGTCTCGCGCGTGACAGGTCTGCTGCGCACGATCGTGCTCGTCGGTGTGATCGGCTCGGTGAATGCCGGAGCGGCCGACGCGTTCGCCATCGCGAATCAGCTGCCGAACAACGTGTTCTCCCTGATCTCAGTGGGCGTGCTGACCGCCGTGATCATCCCGCAGATCGTGAAGGCTGCGGCCGATGCCGACGGCGGAAACGCGTTCATCTCCAAGCTCTTCACCCTCGGCACGGTCGTGCTGGTCGCCATCACGGGGATCGCGACCATCGCGTCCCCCTGGCTCGTCTGGCTCTATGCGGGCAAAGAGGGTTCACCCGAGTTCCTCGCGCTCGCGACCGCCTTCGCCTACTGGTGCATGCCGCAGATCCTGTTCTACGGCCTGTACGCGCTTCTCGGCGAAGCATTGAACGCCCGGCGCATCTTCGGTCCTTTCACCTGGGCGCCCGTCGTCAACAACATCGTGTCGATCGTCGGCTTCCTCGTCATCGGAGCCCTGTTCGGGGGGCCCCTCACGCGGGTCGCCGAGTGGACGCCCGAGATGATCGCCGCCCTCGGCGGAACCGCCACGCTGGGCATCCTGATCCAGGCAGGCATCCTGCTGATCTTCTGGAGGCGCACAGGGCTCGCGCTGAGGCCTGACTTCCGCTGGCGCGGTGTCGGGCTGGGCACGGTCGGCAAGCTCGCCGGGTGGACATTCCTGATGGCCCTGGCCAGCCTGGTCGCCGGTCTCGTCCAGACCCAGATCCTCACCGAGGCCGCCGGCAAGGGGGCATCGGTCGCCACGTTCCAGTACGCCTGGCTCATCTTCATGCTGCCGTACTCGATCATCGTGCTGTCGATCGGAACGCCCTACTTCACGCAGATCAGCGAGCATGCCGCAGCCGGCAGAGACGCTGAGGTCCGCGGCGACATCGCTCAGAGCATCCGCACCCTGCTCTTCTTCATCGCGGTCGCCGTCGCGGCCGTCGCCGCCGCGGCCGTGCCCGCGTCGCGTGTGTTCACGAACGAGGCCTCACATGCGCAGGCGGCAGCTCTCGTGCTCGTCTGCTTCCTGGTGTGTCTGGTGCCGCTGACGATCCTGTTCATCGTCCAGCGCACCTTCTATGCCTACGGTGACACCCGCACGCCCTTCTGGTTCACGCTCTTCCAGTGCGCCCTGGTCGTCGTCAGCGCGCTCGTCGCACAGTGGCTGCTCGCCGCCGGAGTCTTCGAGGTCACCTCCCTCGCCGCCGCGATCGCGCTGGGGCAGTCGATCGCCAGCACGATCCAGACGGTCGTCGCCGTCTGGCTGCTGCATCGCAAGATCGGCGGGCTCGAGATCGGCACCTGGATGAGCGCCATCCTGCGCTTCGCGATCGCCGCCATCCCCGCCGGAGTCGCGGGATGGGGTGTCTTCCTGCTCCTCGGCGGCCCGACGGGCTGGACCACCGCCGATAAGGTCCAGGGCGCCCTCGGCACGTGCATCATCGGCGTCGCCGTCGTGGTCGTCTACATCGGCATCCTGGCCCTTCTGCGGGCGCCCGAGCTGAAGGTCGCGGGCTCGATGCTGCGCAGGTTCCTGCCAGGTCGCTGACCGCCCCGCGCGCGGGAATGTCGCGCGGTTACCATTGGTTGAAGCAGTCGAACGTCTTTCGGCGTCTCAGCATCTACGACGGAGAGCACATGCGTCAGGTCATCATCATCGGTTCCGGTCCCGCCGGATTCACCGCCGCCATCTACGCGGCGCGCGCGAACCTCCAGCCGCTGCTCATCGCGAGCACGGTCGAGGTCGGCGGAGAGCTGATGAACACCACCGAGGTCGAGAACTACCCGGGCTTCCCCGAGGGGATCCAGGGTCCCGAGCTCATGGCGAAGTTCCAGGAGCAGGCAGAGAAGTTCGGCACCGAGGTCGTCTACGACGACGTCACCGAGCTCGACCTCGCCGGCCCTGTCAAGAAGGTCACGCTCGGCAGCGGAACGGTGCACGAGGCCCAGTCGCTCATCTACGCGACCGGCTCGGCCTACCGCAAGCTCGGCATCGAGGGCGAAGAGCGCCTCTCGGGCTACGGAGTCTCGTGGTGCGCCACGTGCGACGGCTTCTTCTTCCGTGAGAAGACGATCGCCGTCGTCGGCGGCGGCGACTCCGCGATGGAAGAGGCGACGTTCCTCACCCGCTTCGCCGAGAAGGTCTACGTCATCCACCGCAAGGACTCGCTGCGGGCCTCGAAGATCATGCAGGAGCGCGCGTTCGCGAACGAGAAGATCGAGTTCGTGTGGAACAGCGAGGTCGCCGAGATCCTCGGTGGCGACTCCGTCTCGGGTGTGCAGCTGCGCGACACGGTCGACGGCACGCTCAGCGATCTGCCCCTCGACGGTCTGTTCATCGCGATCGGAAACGACCCGCGCACCCACCTCGTGCACGACAAGCTCGAGCTGACCGCAGAGGGCACCATCTGGGTCGACGGCCGCTCGTCGGTCACCTCGGTGCCCGGTGTCTTCGCCGCCGGCGACGTCATCGACCCCACCTACCGTCAGGCGATCACCGCTGCCGGCTCCGGAACGGTCGCGGCTCTGGATGCCGAGCACTTCCTCGCGGATTTTGAGGATGCTTCCGTCGAGTTCCCGGCTGCGGAAGCCGCCGAGATCATCACCGCCTGAGCGGTCGGGAACAGTTTCACCTCGCCTGCTGTTGTAGTAGGCGAACCTCGAACAAGGAGAACTCTGATGAGTGCAAAGGCTACGAGCCAGGCGACCTGGGAGCAGGACGTTCTGCAGGCCGAAGGTCCCGTCCTCGTGGACTTCTGGGCCGAGTGGTGCGGACCGTGTCGTATGGTCGCCCCCGTTCTGGACCAGATCCAGGCCGACAACCCCGACAAGATCACCATCCTCAAGCTGAACGTGGACGAGAACCCGCAGCTGGCGATGAAGTACCAGATCACCTCGATCCCCGCGATGAAGGTGTTCCAGGGCGGTGAGGTCAAGACGACCATCATCGGCGCCAAGCCGAAGCCCGCCCTCGAGCAGGACCTCGCAGCCTTCATCGGCTGACACCCGCGTCACAAGGGCCGTCACTCCTTCGGGAGTGGCGGCCCTTTCTCGTTCCGTCGCGGCGTCAGATCCCTATTTGTCAGACACGTCCACAGACGGCAGTCCGCGGGCGGCGCGAGCTCGGTCGACGATCTCCTGAATCACGGGCGTCTTGGCGGCGTTGTACGACGACGTCCCGCGGGCGGCAGCGGCCACAGCGTCGCACTTGGCGTGCGAATAGCGGTCGGCATCGTCAGGATGCGCCCGCAGCCAGTCCCTCAGCACCCGCTGATGCACGGCATCCCACTCCCCCTCGACGAAGAAGTGCGCGATCGCGGTGCGGATGCCGTCGTCTTCGAGGATCATCACCGGATGCGTCTTCACGCTGCTGCCGCGCCGCCATCCGACGACCTCGAGCGCCGCGCTGTGCGTCTCGAAGTCCTCGAGGTCGCTGATCCTGATCGCCAGGTCGATGACCGGCTTGGCGCGCATCCCCGGCACCGCGGTCGACCCGATGTGCTCGACGAGCCAATCCGCGCTCCCCCGGGCCCGCAGATCCGCGGCGATGCTGTCGAATCTCTTCGGCCACGCGGGGTCGTAGTTCACGAGCATCCGAGGCATGGGCTGATGTCGCTGCTCAGGATGCGTCGGCGACGGTGGGATCCCAGCGACGATGCCGCTGCTTCTCATCGAGAAGCCCCCACACGGCCGGTGTCAGTTCTGGATACTCCAGGGCGATCTGGCGCAGCACACGGTAATGACGCGCTGCGTTGGGGCGCAGACCGTCGTTCGCGTTGATGTTGTCTGCGCGCAGCAGGTACACCACGAGCTCATCGACGCTCGGCAGCTCCTCCATGAAGTCCCAGGGGTCTTCTCCGCTCAGGAGGCGCTCCTGGATCAGCACCGCGATCTCGTCCGAGGCCTCTGCTCGCAGCACCTCGAGGCTGGCGCGGCGGGGAACGGACTCGGTCATGCTTCCAGCCTACGTGGCCTTGCGGGTGCCGCGGCGCTCCACCTTGAGCTCGTCCGTCATCTCTTCGAGCTCCTTGCCCTTGGTCTCGGGGACCTTGAAGTACACGAAGAAGAACGACACGAGAGCGAAGAACGCGTAGAAGCCGTAGGCGAACGTGAGACCGATGTCGGCGAAGATCGGGAACGTCGTCGAGATGAAGAAGTTGGCCACCCACTGCGCCGCCGCGGCGACCGCGAGTGCCCCGGCGCGGATCGAGTTCGGGAAGATCTCTCCCAGAAGCACCCACACGAGCGGACCCCACGTGGCTCCGAAGAAGACGACGAAGCCGTTCGCGCAGATCAGAGCGACTGTGGCCCAGGGGTCAGGCAGCGTCGCTGCTCCCTCCGCGTCCAGGGTGCCGAACGAGAAGGCCAGGGCCATGAGGCCGAGCGTCACGGTCATGCCCACCGAGCCGACGAGCAGCATGATGCGGCGGCCGACCTTGTCGACCAGCAGGATGGCGATGATCGTCACCACGATGTTCGTCACCGAGGTGATCACCGACGTCAGCAGTGCGCTGGACTCGTCGAACCCGACGGACTGCCAGAGAGTCGTGGAGTAGTAGAAGATCACGTTGATGCCGACGAACTGCTGGAACACCGACAGCAGGATGCCCACCCAGACGATGGGCTTCAGACCCAGTCGGCTGCCTCGCAGGTCGCGCAGAGACTCCTTGCGCTCCGTGTCGATCGTGCTCGTGATCTCTTTGATCTTCGCGTCGACGTCGACAGCGCCCGTGACGGTCTGGAGCACTTCGGAAGCGCGTGCGATGTCTCCGGTCCGCACAAGATACCGCGGTGATTCCGGGAGTCGAAGCGACATGATGCCGTAGACGAGCGCGGGAATCGCTTCGACGATGAACATCCATCTCCACGCCGTGAGCCCCCACAGCGGCTGATCGGCCGCACCCGCGATGTTGGCCAGAAGCGCATCCGAGAGGAGTGCGGCGAAGATACCCGTGACGATGGCGAGTTGTTGGAGCGATCCGAGACGACCTCGGATCTTCGCCGGCGAGACCTCTGCGATGTAGGCGGGAGCGATGACGGATGCTGCACCGACGCCGAGCCCACCGACCACGCGCCAGATGATCAGGTCGACGACGCTGAAAGCGAGACCCGACCCGATTGCTGAGATGAAGAACAGCACTGCTGCGACGACCATCACCGGGATGCGACCGCGTTTGTTCGCGATCGGTCCGGCGAACCACGCGCCGACGGCGCATCCGATCAGTGCTGACGAGACGGCGAAGCCCTTGAGCCCCACGCCGAGATCGAATCCCGAGACGTCCCCCGCCAGGGCGTCCACGGCGCCGTTGATGACGGCGGTGTCGAAGCCGAAGAGGAAGCCACCGAGAGCAGCAGCAATGCTGACCGCTATGACTTTTCGCTGGAAACCGGATGGACTCTGCGCAGTGGACATGGTCTCCCCTTCATCGTGGCGATGCCGCGAGTCTACGACCGCTCACACCGCCTGGGGAGGCATCACGCCGATCCGTACCCGGATTCGCCCAGCTCCTCGAGGATGCGGTTGAGATCCTGAATCGACGCGAAATCGATGATGACCTGGCCTTTGCGCGCTCCGAGTGACACCTTGACCCGGGTGTTCAGTCGATCTCCGAGGTTGACGGCCACCTCGTCGAGGTAGGCGCGACGTGCACCCGGAGTCGGCTTCGCCGTGCGTCCCGGGCCCGCCGGCTCCGCCTTCGCGGCCACCTCGGTGGCGCGCACCGAGAGGTCTTCGTTCACGACCTTGTCTGCGAGGCGCTGCATGGCCTCCGGTGTCTCGAGGCTCAGGATCGCACGCGCGTGTCCGGCCGTGAGCACGCCTGCGGCCACACGCTGCTGCACGGGCACCGGCAGCTTCAGCAGACGGATCGTGTTGCTGATCTGCGGACGAGAGCGCCCGATGCGGGTCGCCAGCTCTTCCTGGGTGATTCCGAAGTCCTCGAGAAGCTGCTGGTAGGCCGATGCCTCTTCGAGGGGATTCAGCTCCGAGCGGTGCAGGTTCTCGAGCAGAGCATCGCGCAGAAGATCTTCATCTGCGGTCTCACGCACCACCGCGGGAATCGCGGCGAGTCCTGCCTCGCGCGCAGCACGCGTGCGCCGCTCCCCCATGATCAGCTCGTACTCGCCGTCGCTGTTCTTGCGAACGACGACCGGCTGCAGCACACCGAACTCGCGCACACTGTGCACGAGCTCGGCGAGGTCTTCGGCGTCGAAGTGCGTGCGCGGCTGACGCGGGTTAGGAACGATCTTCTGCGGGTCGATCTGGATCAGGTGGATGCCGGGCACGACCTCGAGTTCGGCGACAGCCTCGGCGGGCTGATCGCTCGTCTGCTGTGTCGCAGGTCGCAGGTTCGCTCCCGGGAAGAACACGTCCACCGGCCGCTCCGACTGATCCGCGGTGGGGATGAGGGCACCGATGCCCCGGCCCAGTCCAGTGCGCTTCGCCATCATTTCTCCTTGCTCTGCGTCGTCTTGCGCGACGCGATCTCGACGGCAGCCTCACGGTAGGCGACGGCGCCGGCGGATTGCCCATCGTAGGCGATCACGGTCTGGCCGAAACTCGGTGCCTCCGACACCCGCACCGAACGCGGGATCACGGTGTCGAGCACCTGCTCCGGGAAGTGAGTGCGCACCTCATCGGCGACCTGCTGCGCCAGGCGCGTGCGCCCGTCGAACATCGTGAGCAGGATCGTCGAGAGGTGAAGGCCGGGGTTCAGGTGCTTCTGGATCATCTGGATGCTGCCGAGCAGCTGGCTCAGACCCTCGAGCGCGTAGTACTCGCACTGGATGGGGATGAACACCTCGTTCGCCGCTGTGAAGGCATTGATCGTCAGCAGGCCCAGCGACGGCGGGCAGTCGATGATGACGAAGTCCATCCGGTTGTCGACGAGATACTCCTCCACCGCCCGACGCAGCCGATGTTCTCGTGCGACCTGCGCCACGAGCTCGATCTCAGCGCCGGCGAGGTGGATGGTACTCGGCGCGCAGAAGAGGTTCTCATCCTCTGGGCTCTGCTGAATGATGTCAGCCAGAGGGAAGTCTTCGATCAGCACGTCATAGACGCTCGGGGTGTCTGCGTTATGGGGCACACCCAGTGCTGTCGAGGCGTTGCCCTGGGGGTCGAGGTCGATGACCAGCACCTTCGCTCCGAGCCCTGCCAGGGCGGACGCGACGTTCACGGCGCTGGTGGTCTTGCCGACTCCACCCTTCTGGTTCGACACCGTCAGAATGCGGGTGTCACCACTGAAGTCGATGGCTACCGACTCGAGCACCCGGCGACGAGCAGAGAGGTCGGCGAGTTCCCGCGCGAGCGGCGTATCCATCCCGAATGTGTCTTTCGGTGATGCCTTTTCGGGCTGTTTCACGTGAAACATCCACTCCTTTCGGGGCCGTGTTCCACTCTAATCGCTGTGGCGGACGTTACTTGCGTGCTGCGCAGACTCTGGGGTGTGGCGCCTTGCTCGAGAACGCAGCTGAAGGGCCACGTACCGGTCGAAGATCTGCGGATGCACCTCCGGGATCCTCCCTCTGTCCCTGGGGGAAGGGTTCCCCACATGCGGGGAACCCTTCCCCACATGCGGAGACCCCTTCCGCTATTCGCTCCGGAACGGCCAACCGGCGCACCCTCACCTCACATGTTCTCGGGTGCCAGCCTCTCCACTGCAGACTGCCTCGGGTGTGATGATCCTCAGAGAGAGTGCACTGGCTGTTTCACGTGAAACGGCTTGGTCGATCGAGAAGACCCTCGATCTCAGCCACCACCGCATCGAGCGGCTGTGTTGCGTCGAACTCGACCGTCGCGCTCCGTCGAAGCAGGGGCTCCACCGTCTCCAAATTGGCGACGATCTCCGCCTGTTCGGTCGCAGTGGAGCCGTACGGGTTGGACGCTCGCGCGCGGACTCGTTCGAGAATCACCTCTGACGGCGCAGAGAGCAGCACCACATGGTCAAAGCGGTCATAGAACATGCGTTGATTCTCAACAGTCCCCGCAACGATCAGTTCAGTGCTCTCTCCGAGCAGGGCGCCCATGAGCACTTCATCCCATAGACCCGACTCCGTCTTCCAATGTCCGTAGTCCGTATCGACCACCGAGTATCCCCGCTCCCCCAGTTCCTTGAGCACGCTGGACTTACCCACTCCAGACATCCCCGTGATCAGAACCCGAGCCATCCCGCTACGCTACCGATGTTTCACGTGGAACATCCATCATCTGTCGTGGGCCAAGTTCGCCTATCCCGTGCCGGAGCCCCGTCTTCCGCAGGCTCGGTGGCTCAACAACTGCAGGTAGACAGCGGCGGACGATGCGCTTGGTTGAGAACGACGCCGGCCAGTACACCGAACAGGTGATGGTCGCTCTCAGTAATCAGCGCTCATCGCGCCCGACTACCGGACGTCTACCCCCCGTTCCATAGCGTCCACCCTGCGCGTTCGTGTTCACCGCAGAGTCGCCCGCGTGCGAACCTCTCATCACACTGACGAACCAGCTCCCGCCCGCCTCGGCCGCTAGACGGATGTCATCGTTTCACGTGAAACACGATGCATTCGAAGGCCCTCATCATCTTGCAGAGCGATGCAGCGCAATGGTGCTGCGTACATGGGGGCACCGCTGCCCGGCAGCCGTTCCTTCGATGAGGATCGCTCTGTTTCACGTGAAACCCTGCGCCTAGTCGCTCCGCAATCACTTCACGAAACAGGGCAGTCATGGGGACCAGATGACGAACGCGATCGTCAAAGCAGCGCCGGTACCCCGCGTTGATCGGACGCCAACGCCGCCGTTTCACGTGAAACGATATCTCTCCACACCGAGCAGCCAGCCAAACCGTGCAATGTCTCTGGGCAGACGGTGCCATCCGGCCGAAGGCACATCGACACGAAGCAGGACCCATACGTTCGCCCGATGGTCGATACCCGCGCTACCCCGCCGCGCGCGTGGCTCCGTAATCCTGCAGCCCGGATCCTTTCCCCCATGGGCCCGTATGGCTGATGCGCCCCAGGTGTCGAATCGGGTGGCTGCGTCCCTGGTTCACACACACCCACGCTCGGCTGGCGATACCCATCACCGCACTGGGTGCCCCAGACAGCTCGCCGCCACACACCACTGATCGACGATCTGCGAGGCGCGAGAAACAAACGGACAAGGAGCGTGAGAACAACAACCGGCGATCGACGACCAAGGAACAACGCCCAAGGAAAAACGGCCGAAGAACAATGAGTGAAGAGACATCCCGACGGCCGAGCACACCGACGAGACGATGGCGCTTCGAGCGAGTACTAGTCCATTGGGTCTCGGCCACAGTCACAGATCACGTCCCAGCCCGCCTCATCCTCTCCGGCCGGGACCCCCAATCCATCAAAGCGAACATCACTGTTTCACGTGAAACAACCGTACTGTCCCGCCGAATGCCGTCACTCACCACCGCCGATGCTCCGCGTGCTTCCGACGAAACCACACATTCATTCCCGCCGCGTCACGCATCCTGGTAGCGCTGATGAAGACGCCGCGTACCGGGGCTACACGCGCAGCCGTCGAGCGAAGCAAGACGCCGCACTCCGACACTGCCCTAGTACTTGAACGCCTCGACAACCTCGTTTCCTCAGCACGGTTATCCTCCTGCGGGGCCGGCGGGCGCAGGGCTGTTCTCGCAAGTGAGCATTGGGAGGGGCCCCCGCTTGCGGGGAGGGACCCACTCTGCGAATGAAGAGAACATCCCGGAGCCCGCACCACGCGAACCACCCCGCAGAGACCACTCCGCAGGAGCGGGACCAGCACAACCACGAGCTGGATCGCCAAGATCAATACATGAACCAGCAGAACAGCAGGGCGTACCCCTGCTCGAGGAAGAACGAGACTAGCGGACGACGGCCCGAACGACGCGGGTCGTCTCGGGCAGCACATCTTCTCCCAGCACCTCGACGCGCACGTCACTGAGACGGAACTTCTTGATCTGCTTCTGGGCGGCGTCGATCTCGTTCGGGGCGTTCATCCCCTTCAGCAGCGTGAGCTCTCCCCCATCACGCACCAGCGGCGCCGTCAACGGGATGAGATTCTTCAACGCACTGACCGCCCGTGCCGTCACGACATCGAACCCGCCGGGCCGGCTGACTTCTTCGGCTCGAGCGCGCAGCACATCGACGTTAGCGAGGCCGAGAGCTTCGACCTGCTCGTTCAGCCAGATGACGCGACGCTCCATCGGCTCGATGAGCGTCCAGTGCACATCGGGACGTGCGATCGCCAGCACGATCCCCGGTAGCCCTGCTCCGGATCCGATGTCGGCAACCGAGCCATGGAATAGCGGGGCCGCGATCACACTGTTCAGGACGTGTCTCGTCCACAGACGGGGAAGCTCCAGCGGCCCGATCAGGCCGCGTTCCTCACCGTGCTCGGCGAGTGCCGCGGTGAACTGCCTCGCGAGCGCGATCTGATCTCCGAAGAGATCGACGGCGACCGCGGGCTCTTCTTCGACAGCAGTCACAGCACATCCCGATCAATGTTTCACGTGAAACGTCAGCGACGACGAAGAACCGTATGACGGTCCGCGCCCTCGCCGTATGATTCCGACACCAGGCCCTGATCAGCGGCGATGTCGTGAACGAGCTTGCGCTCGTAGCTCGACATCGCCGGCAGTGAAGCCTGAGATGCTCCCTCGTCGAGCTTGGCCGCAGCGGCGTTGACCAGCGTCTCGAGCTGGCGACGACGGGTGTCCCGGGATCCACCCACATCGAGGATCAGACGCGAGAAGGAACCGGTCTTGCTCTGAACGGCAAGACGGGTCAGCTCCTGCAACGCCTGCACCGTGTCGGGCGCTGACAGCAGAGACAACCCATCACCCTCTGCCTCGACGGAGACATATGCTCGGCCCTGACGGACATCGAGGTTCAGATCTCCGTCGATATCGGCGATATCGAGAAGCTCCTCGAGGTAGTCGGCGGCGACGTCGCCCTCGTTCTCGAGCTCTGCGACCGTGGGCTCCACGGTCTCGGTCACGTTGTCGGTCACGAACCGCTCCCCTTCTTCTTCGAACGCTTCTTGCCCACCGGCTGCTGGCGCTTGGGTGTCTGTGCCTTGACGCGCTCGGCTTCTTCGAGCAGCCGCTGCTGCTCGGCCTCGTAGGCGGCCATCGGCACGACCTTGCCCGACGAGTCGATCGCCTTGCCCTTGCGAGCGAGTCGCTCTTCGCGAGCCTTCGCGGCTTCTGAACCGGGAGTCGGCATCTCGCGGATCACGAGGAACTGCTGCCCCATGGTCCAGAGGTTCGAGATGAACCAGTACACGACGACGCCGAGCGGGAAGAAGATGCCCGAGAAGATGAAGCCCAGCGGCAGCACATAGAGCATGATCTTCTGCATCTGGTACGCCTGGCCGGTCTTGGCCTCAGGCGACAGGTTCTTCGAGATGATCTGCAGCTGGGTGAAGAACTGCGAAGCGATCATGAGCACGACGAGCGTGACGAGGATGATGATAGCCGTGGTGTTCCCTGCGTCCACAGCGTTGCCCAGCGTCTCGTGCAGAGATGCGACCCCGAAGAGCTTCGCGTCGTAGAACTGCTCGGTGAGCTGTGCATTGAGGAAGCCGACTCCGCCGATGCCGGCGTTGTGGTGCTTCGTCACATCGCTCAGAACGCTGAAGAGCGAGAAGAAGATCGGCATCTGAACCAGAAGCGGAAGACAGCTCGACATCGGCGTCGTGCCGTGCTTCTTGTACAGGGCCATGGTCTCGCGGCTCATCGCCTCGCGAGACAGCTGATCCTTCTTGCCACGGTACTTCTCCTGGACTTTTCGCAGTTCAGGAGCAATTTCCATCATCTTTCGCTGGCTCTTGATCTGCTTCACGAAGAGCGGGATCAGCGCAGCACGAACGACGATGACCAGTCCCACGATCGAGAGCACCCAGGTCAGACCGGATGCCGCAGGAAGACCAACGGCCGTGAGCAGCCAGTGCCAGGCGACGAGCACGAGCTCGACGACCCACTTGAGCGGCCAGAGGATGGTTCCGATCAGATCGAAGCCGCCGGAGGCGGGCTCCGGCGAAGGGGTGGTGCTGGCGAGCAGAAGGTCAAGACCCACCGATCAATCCTTTCGGGCAGGGACGACGAAACCGTGAGCGGTCAGGTCATAGCGGAAGTGTTCGTGCTGACGGACGTCATCGACGCCGCCGTGGCTCCAGGGATTGCAACGGAGTATGCGCCATGCCGAGAGCATCGTTCCCCGCACGGCGCCGTGCTGTTGCACCGCCCCTACAGCGTAAGCCGAACACGATGGGTAATAGGCACAGACATCTCCATACATCGGGGAGATCACCTTGCGATACCCCGTGAGGAAGCCGAGAACCAGGTTTCGCGGCACCAGAGGGATGCTGCGCAGCACATCGCCGGAGTGCATCCGAGCCGACCCGATCGACGATGCAGGAAGAGCAGTCATGACCGCGCCCGTGCGAGTCGATCGAGGCACCGGTTCACGTCCGCGCTGAGCTCGGCGTAGCTCGCGGTCGCAGATGCAGGAAGGGCACGGATGACGACATCCGTGCCCTCGGGAACCCGTGACAGCGCTTCCGCACAGACGGCTTTGAGTCGCCGACGAACGGTGTTGCGCACCACAGCGGTGCCCACCTGCTTGCTGATGATGAATCCGAACCTCGCGGCTCTGCTCTCACCCGTCGTCAGCATCGAGGTGACGACTCGGGCTCCGCCACAACGCGAACCGCGTCGAACGACCAATCGATAGTCGCTCCCGCGGGTCACGCGATACGGGCGGGCGAGCACAGCGGTTTACGCAGAGAGCTCGGTGCGGCCCTTCGCGCGGCGGGCCGACAGGATCGAACGGCCTGCGCGGGTACGCATACGAAGACGGAAGCCGTGCTTCTTGGCGCGACGGCGGTTGTTGGGCTGGAAGGTGCGCTTGCTCATGGAATCACTCCGGGAATGCTGCCACCGGGATCATTTTGACCGGAGACATAGGGATCTGCCGTTCAGGCATAAGTCAACCGATTAAGGGTACGTCCTGGCGGCGCGCAGAGCAAATCTGCGCGCTTCGACACCGGACCACCTGCACGATCCGCACAGCTATTATCCACAACCCGACCCCTGCACGTATGCGCAACACGCGCGCGGATTCCCGTAGGCAGGTTGCCGTTCCCAGCCTCTGTGACTACCGTGGCATCCGAAGCTATCCACAGGGGGGACGCCAATTCTCAACGCCCCTCC
>NZ_JAGGPD010000572.1 GCF_018613995.1 Microbacterium sp. ISL-103
CGGTGCTCGGTGCCGCCGTGAGCGGCATGGACGCAGCGCACGAGGGATTCCAGGTCAAGAGCCTGCAGGAGTACGCCCTCGACCGGAAGGCCGCGGTGTGAGCGCACGCTTCGGCGAACGGGTCCGTGCCGCCCTCGCGGCGCACGGCCCGCTCTGTGTCGGCATCGACCCGCATGCGGCGCTGCTCGCGTCGTGGGGGCTCGGTGACGACGCCGCGGGTGTGCGCGAGTTCGGACTCCGCACGGTCGAAGCCGCCGCGGGTCGCACGGCGATCGTGAAGCCGCAGGTGTCGTTCTTCGAGCGCTTCGGGTCTGCCGGTTTCGCGGCACTCGAAGACGTCCTCGCCGCCGCCCGGGCGGCAGGACTCCTGGTGATCGCCGATGCGAAGCGCGGCGACATCGGATCGACCATGGACGCGTATGCCGCGGCATGGCTGACGCCGGGGTCGCCGCTGGAGGCGGACGCGCTCACGGTGAATCCCTTTCTCGGAGTGGGAGCGCTCGACGGCGCCTTCGCCCTCGCCGACGAACATGGCAAGGGACTCTTCGTGCTCGCCGCGACGAGCAACCCCGAGGCCGAGGTCGTGCAGCGCTCCGTCTCCGAGACCGGCCGCGCCGTGTCGGCCGACATCATCTCGGTCGTCTCGGCCCGCAACGCCGAGCATGCGCACACAGGCGAGTGGGGGAGCTTCGGCTTCGTCATCGGCGCGACGGTCGACTGGACGGACGCCGGCATCGCCGCGTTCACCCCGACGGCGCCCATCCTCGCACCCGGTTTCGGCACGCAGGGTGCGACGCCCGCGGATCTCCACCACCGGTTCGGCTCGATGAGCGGTGCCGTCATCGCGAGTGAGAGCCGCAGCATCCTCTCGGCCGGACCCGCAGGTCTCGCCGCCGCCATCGACGCACGCGTCGCAGAGTACAGGAAGGCCGGCCGTGGCTGAGTCCCGCCCCGTTCCCGAGGTCGATCGTGCCGCCGCCGCACGGAAAGCGGTCGAACGCCGCCGCGCCCGAGCGTCTCTCAAGCGCGATCTGACGATGCGCGTCGTGACACCGCAGACCGTCCTCGAGCGGGCCACCGCTGATCCCGACTCCGTCGAGGGATCGATGCGGATCACGGACTTCCTGCTGGCGCTCCCGGCGATCGGCGCAGGCAAGCGCGACCGCATCCTCGACGAGCTGCACATCTCTCCGGTCAAGCGACTCGGCGGTCTCGGAGTTCGCCAGCGAGTGGCGCTCTCCGAGTGGCTCGACTCGCGTTTCCCGGTGCTGGAACCGCGCGGCGAACGCAGTCGTCTTCTCGTCCTCGCCGGCCCCACGGCCGTGGGCAAGGGCACTGTCGCGGCGCACATCCGCGAGCACAATCCCGAGATCCATCTGTCGGTGTCGGCGACGACCCGCGCTCCCCGGCCCGGCGAGGTCGACGGAGTCCACTACTACTTCGTCGACGACTCCGAGTTCGACAGGCTGATCTCCGAAGACGAGCTCCTCGAGTATGCCGTCGTGCACAACAGGTCCCGCTACGGCACGCCCCGGGCGCCGATCGACGCAGCGCTGGCTGAGGGCAAGACCGTGCTGCTCGAGATCGATCTGCAGGGTGCACGTCAGGTGCGCAAGGCAGAACCGGCGGCGACGCTCATCTTCCTGCTGCCGCCGACCTGGGACGAACTGGTGCAGAGACTCGTGGGGCGCGGCACCGAGGGCGACGAGGAACGCGCGCGAAGGCTGCGCACCGCGAAGGTCGAATTGGCCGCGCAGAACGAGTTCGACCACCTCATCGTGAACGAGGACGTCGCCGCCGCCGCCGCGGAGGTCGTAGAATTGTCTTCAAGCTCTGCGCGCTGAGCGTCTTCGCGCGCCTGCTGCACCGTCTTAGCGACGATCCCGTCGCCTGATCAGGAGGTCCCACCATGGCCGGACACCACACCAACGGAATCATCGATCCCCCCATCGACAACCTGCTCGACCGCGTCGACTCGAAGTACGAGCTCGTGATCTACGCCGCCAAGCGGGCGCGCCAGATCAACGACTACTACTCCGACCTGCACGAGGGAAACCTCTTCGACAACGTCGGTCCGCTGGTCGACTCGTCCGTCGAGGACAAGCCGCTGACCATCGCTCTGCACGAGATCAACGAGGACAAGCTCCGCCTCCGTCACGCCGAGTGACGTCCGATGACCGCACCGCCGACTGATGTCGGCGGTGCGGTCCATCATGGGAGCACCCCCTTCCTGCTGTCCGATCCCTCTCTGGAGCCCTGATGAGCGCGCTGCGTCTGTTCACGTCCGAGTCCGTCACCGAGGGGCACCCCGACAAGATCTGCGACCAGATCTCGGACAGCATCCTCGACG
>NZ_JAGGPD010000573.1 GCF_018613995.1 Microbacterium sp. ISL-103
TTCACGAACGACACCCTGCTCGCCGATGCCGGCGTCACGGCACCGCCCGCCACGCGGAGCGAGTTCGCCGACGCCGCATCGAAGGTCACGGCTCCCGGCGGCGATGTCTCCGGCTGTGTCCTCCCGCTGTCGCTCGAGGCCCCGAACGGCGTGCAGAACGACGTCATGTCGTGGGTCTGGGCATCCGGGGGGTCGATGCTCGCAGACGGCCAGCCCGACCTGACCAACGACGACGTGACCTCGGCCGTCGACTTCATCGGCGACATGTGGGATGACGGCTCGATCGCCTCCGGCTCGTTCACGATGAAGGAGCAGGACAAGGTCGAGGAGTTCACCAACGGCCGGGTCGGCATGATGATCGACTCGCTCGCGCACATCAACCTGATCCGCGAGACGAACCCCGATCTGCAGTTCTCGATCTCGGCGCTGCCCGCCGAGGACGGCTATGACGGCGAACGAGGCATCCCCTACGCATCCTGGGGCATCGGCGTGGCCGAGAACTCGGAGCACAAGGAGGCCGCGTTCAAACTCGTCGAGTTCCTGATGAGCGAGCAGACCAACTCCGACCTCTCGACGATGGCGAACGCGTTCCCGGGCAACTCGAAGTCGGTTCCCGGGTTCGTCGAGGACGACGAGCTGTTCGCGCAGGCGTTCGAGATCTATCAGGCCGGATACCCCGCGAACGAGTTCACCGGGCTGCCGGTCGCCGAAGAGCTGATGCGTCAGCTCGGCGAGCAGCTGCAGTCCGCGTTCGACGGTCAGCAGTCGGTCGACGATGCGCTGAAGAAGGCACAGGAAGCCTGGAAAGCGGAGTTCTGATCTCCCGCTTCCCGAATGAACGGGGTGCCGCATCGCTCCCGATGCGATGCGGCACCCGACCAACCAAGGAGCCACGCTTCCCATGAGTCTGAGAACATCCGACGACACCGAGGTGATCGTCACCGGGGTCGCGATGTCGCGTCGCCGACGGCAGCTGCGAAAGACGACCGAGTCCTACGCCTTCCTCTCGCCCACGATCATCCTGCTCTTCGTGCTGATGATCGTGCCGATCGTCATGGTGATCGGGTACTCCTTCCAAGACAACGTCATCCTGAACAAGTCGCCGGAGTTCGTCGGAATCGGCAACTACGTCGAGATCCTGTCCGACCCCCGCTTCTGGAAGGCGACCGGCAACACGATCCTCTTCACGGTGGCGAGCGTGGTGGCGCACCTCGTCCTCGGTCTCGCGTTCGCGATGATGCTCAACAGCCCGCTGCTCGGCCGGTTCTCACGGTCGTTCTTCCGGGCGCTCTATGTGCTGCCGTGGCTGTTCACAGTCGCCGTGATCGCGGTGCTCTGGCGCATGCTCCTCGCCCCGAACGGCGTGGTGAACTTCCTGCTCAACACCGACATCGAGTGGCTCGCATCACCT
>NZ_JAGGPD010000574.1 GCF_018613995.1 Microbacterium sp. ISL-103
CAGAGCCAGACGGTCGAGACGACCGCGAGGGTCCACGAGAAGATCAGCGCGCCGCGAGGGGTGATCTCCCCTGTGACCAGAGGCCTGTTCTCGGTGCGGTGCATGTGAGCGTCGATGTCGCGGTCGAGGTACATGTTGAAGGCCGCTGCGGATCCGGCGCTCAGCGAGCCGCCGATCACCGTGGCGAGCACCAGCCACATGTCGGGAAGCCCGCCCTGGGCGAGGAACATCACCGGGACGGTCGACACCAGCAGCAGCTCGAGGACGCGCGGTTTGGTGAGGGCGACGTACGCCTTCACGGTACGACCGATGGACTTCTTCACAACGGTCTGATCAGACATCGTCGAGATCTCGATCGCCTCCTCCGCACGCGTCACGACAGCTTTTCCAGTCTAGGGCACCGAGGACGCACGGCTGGTCCGCCCCGGGCTCCGGGCCTCGCTCGGACTCCGCGGGGCGACGCGCCCGGGTGCAGCGGGATCGCGTCCCGACCCACCTGATCCGCAGTCCCACACCTGCCAGGAAGCCCTCGCAGATCCATGGAATTACTGGAAGGGTCGAGCGTTGTAAGAAGGGGTAACGGGTCGAACCTCGGCGCTATGCTGAAATGACTCGCGCGCCCGGCGCACATCACACCCCTCCGTAACGTTGCGGACTGCGATCATGCAATCCGGGCGCTCTCGAACAGTTGCAGAAGGGCTTCACAGTGTCGGAATTGCAGTGGGATGAGATCGACCGGCGCGCGGTGGACACCGCACGCCTTCTGGCAGCGGATGCCGTGGAGAAGGTCGGCAACGGCCACCCCGGCACCGCGATGAGCCTGGCTCCGGCCGCGTATCTCCTCTATCAGCGCGTGCTCCGCCACGACCCGACAGACACCGACTGGCTGGGCCGCGACCGCTTCATCCTCTCGGTCGGACACTCGTCGCTCACGCAGTACGTCCAGCCCTACCCCGGTGGCCTCCGACTCGAGCCCGACGACCTCAAGGCGCCACGCACCTGGGGCTCGCTCACCCCGGGCCACCCCGCGTACGGCCACACCAAGGGCGTCGAGATCACCACCGGCCCGCGCGGCC
>NZ_JAGGPD010000575.1 GCF_018613995.1 Microbacterium sp. ISL-103
GCGACGGCGGCACGGCCGCGGGGCGACCCGTCGTGCCGGGGGCGACCGCCACGCGATCGGGCAGGCTCACCTCGAGGCGCTTGCCCGCGACCTCGACGACGACGGTGTGCCGGTTCTCGGATGACGCGGGCGACTCGAGCTCGCCGTCCCATGCGGGGATGTCGTTCTCGAACTCGGTCTCGATCCAGCGGGTGAAGACTCCGAATCGTCCGTCAGCGGCGGTGAAGGCGGGATCGTTGACGACCTTGCGGTGGAAGGGCAGAACCGTCGGGAGCCCGGCGACCTCGAATTCCTCGAGGGCGCGGCGGGAGCGCTCGAGCGCCTCGGCCCGGTCCTTGCCCGTGACGATGATCTTCGCGAGCAGCGAGTCGAACGCGCCCGAGACCGAGTCTCCGGCGGTGACGCCGGAGTCGAGACGGATGCCGGGGCCCCCGAAGGTCTTGAAGACGTGGATGGGCCCGGGCTGTGGCAGGAACCCGCGACCGGGGTCTTCGCCGTTGATGCGGAACTCGATCGAGTGTCCGGTCGGGGTGGGGTCGTCGTAGTCGATGGTGCCGCCGGCGGCGATGCGGAACTGCTCGCGCACGAGGTCGATGCCGGTGACCTCTTCGGAGACGGGGTGCTCGACCTGCAGGCGAGTGTTCACCTCGAGGAACGACACGGTGCCGTCGGCGCCGATGAGGAACTCGCAGGTTCCCGCACCGACGTAGCCGACCTCTTTGAGGATCGCCTTCGACGCCGAGTACAGCAGCGTGTTCTGCTCCTCCGTGAGGAACGGCGCGGGGGCCTCCTCGACGAGCTTCTGGTGGCGACGCTGCAGCGAGCAGTCTCGCGTCGAGATGACGACGACGTTGCCCTCGGCATCCGCCAGGCACTGCGTCTCGACATGGCGGGGCTTGTCGAGGTACTTCTCGACGAAGCACTCGCCGCGCCCGAAGGCGGTCACGGCCTCGCGGGTGGCGGACTCGAACAGCTCGGCGACCTCGTCGAGCTCACGCGCGACCTTGAGGCCTCGGCCTCCGCCTCCGTACGCGGCCTTGATCGCGATCGGCAGGCCGAACTCCTTCGCGAAGGCGATGACCTCGTCGGCTCCCGACACCGGACCCGGCGTTCCCGGGGCGAGCGGTGCGCCCACCTTCTCGGCGACGTGGCGGGCGGTGACCTTGTCTCCGAGCGCCTCGATGGCGTCGGGGGAGGGGCCGATCCAGGTCATCCCCGCGCCGATGACGGCACGGGCGAACTCGGCGTTCTCGGCGAGGAAGCCGTAGCCCGGGTGCACGGCGTCTGCGCCGGCACGACGGGCGACCGAGAGGATCTTCTCGATCTGCAGGTAGGTCTCGGCGCTCGTGGCTCCGCCGAGGGCGTAGGCCTCGTCGGCGAGGCGGGTGTGCAGAGCGTCGCGATCCTGGTCTGCGTACACGGCGACCGAGGCGATCCCCGAGTCTCGTGCGGCACGGATGATGCGTACGGCGATCTCGCCGCGGTTGGCGATGAGCACCTTGGCGATTTCAGGCATGGTTGTCAGCCTAGCGAGAAGGCCCTCGATCCATTTGACGACTCTCCACAAGAAAGAAGGAGAAACGTCGATGAGACCCTACGACCAGAGGTCGGTCCAGGCGACGCCGAGATCTGCGGCCAGTCGACGGACCGTCGACAGAGACATGCCCACGACGGTCGACGGATCGCCGTCGACGCGCGTGATGAAGGCCCCGCCCAGGCTGTCGACTGTGAAGGCGCCCGCGACGAGGAGGGGTTCGCCCGAGGCGACGTAGGCGGCGATCTCGGCATCCGTGATGTCGTCGGCGAACGTCACAGAGGCCTCGGCGGTGGCCGTGGCCTCGACAGGTGCGACGCCGGGCGAGACCCGGAACACCGAATGCCCGGAGTGCAGGATGCCGGTGGCACCGCGCATCTCGTGCCAGCGCCTGGTCGCCTCCTCCGGTGTGTACGGCTTGCCGTAGACGCGGCCGCCGAGGGCGAACATCGAGTCGCCGCCGATGACGATGCCGTCGAACGTGCCCTCTTCGGCGAGCCGCTGCGCGACATCCGCAGCCTTGGCGCGAGCGAGGAGCAGCACGAGGTCTGCCGGCGGGAGCTCCCCTCCGCGATCGGATGCCGCGGCCGCCGCCACCGCGTCCTCATCGACGTCCGGTGACAGCGTCGACGGCTCGATACCGGCCTGCCGCAGCAGCATGAGACGGGCAGGAGAGGTGGAGGCCAGGCAGACGCGCATGTTCACCACCGTATCCTCGAAGGATGACTTCCTCCCCAGCCCTGCTCGATCTGGACATCACCGGCATCGCGCACGGCGGTACGTTCATCGCCCGTCACGAAGGACGAGTCGTCTTCGTCTCCGACGCCATCCCCGGAGAACGGGTCCGCGCGCGCCTGAGCGCGGATTCGACGGACGAGTCGAAGAGCTTCTGGCGCGCCGAGACGGTCGAGGTCCTCGAGGCGTCGCCGCACCGCCGCCCGCACATCTGGGCCGAGGCCGACGTCTCCCGGGATCCCGAGAATCCACACGGCGGAGCCGACCTCGGC
>NZ_JAGGPD010000576.1 GCF_018613995.1 Microbacterium sp. ISL-103
CCCGCGCGGGTGATCCCGACGGGAATCACCCGATAGAGGTCGCGGTCAATCGCGCCCAGGACCCCGCCCGCCGTTGCGGAACTGATCGAATGCTCGCTGGAGCGCCCTCCGAAGAGCACCACCACCGTCTGCTTGTCCATGGTTGGTCCTCTCACCCTGGGGGGTGTCGTCGTCCGTCGTCAGGTGGGGGGCGATGTCGCGCGGGTTCATCTTGCCGTCGAGCACCATCTTGACCTGCTCGACGATGGGCATGTGCACTTCGGACTCACGCGCGAGCTGCAGCACCGGCGCGACGGACGCGAGGCCCTCGGCCGTCTGCTGCATCTGCTTGACGACGTCCTGGAAGCTGTACCCCTGGCCGAGCAGGCGCCCGGCCGTGTTGTTGCGGCTCAGCGGAGACTGGCAGGTGGCGATCAGGTCGCCCAGGCCCGCGAGGCCCTGCAGCGTCTCGGGATGCGCACCGTTGGCGACGGCGAAGTCGGTCATCTCGACGAGGCCGCGCGTGATGATCGACGCCTTCGTGTTCTCGCCGTAGCCCACGCCGTCGACGATGCCGATCGCGACCGCGATGAGGTTCTTCAGCACTCCTCCGAACTCGGTGCCGATCACGTCGGTGTTCACGAAGGTGCGGAAGTAGCTGTTGCGGGCGGCCCGAGCGACCTCTTCGGCCGTCTCCTGACTGCGGGAGGAGATCACGGCGGCGGTCGGCTGCTCACGGGCGATCTCGAGAGCGAGGTTCGGGCCGGATGCCACGGCGATGCGATCGGGGTCGCATCGCAGCTCCTGCTCGATCACCTGGCTCATGCGGAGCCCGGTGGTGCGCTCGACGCCCTTCATGAGGCTGACGATCTTCGCGTCGTTGTCGGCGAGCAGCGGTCGAAGGGCCTTCAGGTTCTCACGCAGCGATTGGCTCGGTACCGACAGATAAACCTGGTCGACGTCACGCAGGGCGATCGCCAACTCGTGCGTCGCCGCCATCGTCCGCGGCAGATTGATGCCGGGCAGATAGCGGGAGTTGCGCTTGGCCTCGTCGATCTCGTGGGCGAGTTCGGCGCGGCGAGCCCACATGGTGACCTGCGCCCCACCGTCGGCGAGGATCTTTCCGAACGTGGTGCCCCAGCTGCCGGCACCGATCACCGCGACGCGTGGTCCTGCGGGAGCGTTGCGCTTAGGAGTCAAGGCGGCCCGTCTCCTTCTGTCCGTGGGTCGAGGGGTTCCAGCGCTCGGCGGGCGCCTTCTCGTCTCTCAGATCTTCGAGAAGCGCCGTGATCGCGTTCATCAGTCGGTTCGTCGCCTCGTTCAGCGCCGATGCCTCGCCTGCCCGACCACGGAGGTCGGAGACGTCGACGGGATCGCCGATGATGACATCGACGGGCTTGCGCAGCGGCCAGAGGCTCAGCCCCTTCTGGTAGCGCCCCATGATCTCCTGGGTGCCCCAGTGGGCCATCGGGATCAGCGGGATGCCGTCGGTGAGAGCGAGCCGGACTGCGCCGGACTTACCCCGCATCGGCCAGAGATCGGGATCCCGGGTGAGCGTGCCCTCCGGGTACACGATCACACCGCGCCCGTGTTCGACGAGCTCGGCGGACTGCTTCAGCGTCTGCTTCGCAGCCGAGGCGGACGAGGAACGTGCCACCGGGATCATCCCGGTGCGACGGAGGATCCACCCGAGCACGGGCACCCTGAAGAGGCTCTCCTTCGCCATGAACCGCGGAGCCCGACCGATGCGCCACACCGCGAGAGCGACCACGAGCGGATCGAACTCCGAGTAATGGTTCGGTGCGAGCACGTATGCACCGTCACGGGGAAGCTTCTCGGCCCCGGTGATCCGCACCTTCGCCACCAGCGAGATCAAAGGCACGGCGATCGCAGCGACCGGCCAGAAGAAGCTCGGCCGCGTGGTCTCCGTCGAGCGGGAACCCACAGCGGTCACCGGATGACGTCGAAGTCGGCACCCACGGCATCGAGCTTGGCGAGGAACTTCTCGTACCCACGGCTCAGGATGTCGACACCGGAGACCCGGGACTCGCCCTCCGCCGTCAGAGCGGCGATGACGTGGCTGTACCCGCCCCGAAGGTCGGGCACGACGATGTCGGCAGCATGCAGAGGCGTGGGTCCGGTGATCACGGCGGCCTGCTCGAGGTCGCGGCGCGGGACGCGACGGGGTCCGTCCTGCAGCCCTCGAGGGTGCACGACGATGTCGGCGCCCATCTTGACGAGAGCATCCGTGAAGCCCAGTCGGTTCTCGTACACCGTCTCGTGCACGACCGAGCGGCCCTTCGCCTGGGTGAGTGCCACGACGAGCGGCTGCTGCCAGTCGGTCATGAATCCGGGGTGCACGTCGGTCTCGACGACGACCGGCTTGAGCTCGCCATCGCGGCGGAACAGGATCCCGTCCTCCTGGATGTCGAACCATCCGCCCGCCTTGCGGAAGACGTTGAGGAAGGTCAGCATCTCCTGCTGCTTCGCGCCGCCGACGAAGATCTCGCCATCGGTGGCGAGCGCTGCGGAGGCCCAGGAGGCCGCTTCGTTGCGGTCGAAGATCGACCGGTGGTCGTAGCCGCGCAGCGTCTCGACACCCTCGATGAGGATGACGCGATTCGGCTCGTACGAGATGATGGCGCCCATCTTCTGCAGCACGGCGATCAGATCCATGATCTCGGGCTCGATGGCCGCGTTGCGCAGCTCCGTCGTGCCCTCGGCCCGCACGGCGGTCAGCAGCACCTGCTCGGTCGCGCCGACGCTCGGGTACGGGAGGTGGATGTTCGCTCCGTGCAGACGAGCACCGCCCGTCGAGAGGCGGATGCCGCTGGGCAGCTTCTCGACGATGGCTCCGAACTTGCGGAGCGCGTCCAGGTGGAAGTCGAGCGGGCGGGCCACGATGCGGCAGCCGCCGAGGGCGGGGATGAACGCCTGA
>NZ_JAGGPD010000577.1 GCF_018613995.1 Microbacterium sp. ISL-103
GCCCGCGTCGTCGGGAGGACCTCCGGGCAGGCCCACGGAGCCATGCGGGGCGAGATCTCGTATGCGACGAGCAAGGCTGCGTTGGCGGGGATCACCCGCTCGGCCGCCGCCGAGCTGCTCGATGTCGGGATCGTCCTGAACACCGTCAATCCGGGCCCGGTGAACACCGGCTACCTCGACGCCGACACGACGGATCGCGATCTGTCGGGCGTCGAGGCGTGGATCGCCGACACCCCGTTCGGCCGCGTGGGCCGGCCCGACGACCCGGCGCGCCTGATCGGCTGGCTGTGCACGGATGCCGGAGCGTGGGTCGTCGGTCAGGTGCTGACCGCCGACGGCGGCTTCTCGTTGTAGGAGGTCGCGGTCACTCGACCTTCACGGGCTCCGGGAAGATGGCCGTGAAGAGCTGGTTGACCCACTCGAGCAGCTCGGCGTCGGGCAGCGGCTCGAGGCCGACACCCACCGCAGCCGGGATCGTCGGCATCGGCACGACGAGCGCCTCGCCGCCGGAGACGAGCTTCGCCTTCGGGTAGAGACGCTGCAGTCGCACCTTGATCGACTCCTCGAGCCGCGCCGGCGCGATGCGCAGGTTCGACCCCATCACCACGACGTCGGCGAGGCCGGCCTTGGCGGCGCGGCGACGCAGACGAGCGACGGCGATGAGTCCGGTGACCTCGTCGGGCGGAGTGCCGTAGCGATCGGTGAGCTCGTCGATCACGAGATCGATCGCGTCGTCCTTCGCGGTCGCCGTCGATGCGGCGGAGAGCTTCTGATAGGCCTCGAGGCGCAGGCGCTCGCTGTCGATGTAGTACTCGGGAATGCGCGCGTCGAGCGGAAGCTCGAGTCGCAGCTCCTGCCCGGACTCGACGTCCTCGCCGCGGAAGGTCGCGACGGCCTCGCCGATCATGCGCAGATAGAGGTCGAAGCCGACGCCGGCGATGTGTCCGGCCTGCTCGCCGCCGAGGAGGTTTCCGGCGCCACGCAGCTCGAGGTCCTTCAGCGCGACCTGCATGCCGGACCCGAGGTCGTTGTTGACGGCGATCGTCTGCAGACGGTCGGCGGCCGTCTCGCTGAGCGGCTTCATCTCGTCGTAGAGGAAGTACGCGTACGCGCGCTCGCGACCGCGCCCGACACGGCCGCGCAACTGGTGCAGCTGGCTCAGCCCGTACTTGTCGGCGCGATCGATGATGATCGTGTTGGCGTTCGAGATGTCGAGACCGGTCTCGATGATCGTCGTCGAGACGAGCACGTCGAACTTGCGCTCCCAGAAGTCGTCGACGACCTGCTCGAGGGCGTGCTCTCCCATCTGTCCGTGGGCGACGGCGATGCGCGCCTCGGGGACGAGCTCGGCGAGCTGGGCCGCGACGCGCTGGATCGACTGCACGCGGTTGTGCACGAAGAACACCTGTCCCTCGCGCAGGATCTCGCGGCGGATCGCCGCGGCCATCTGCTTGTCGCTGCGGGGGCCGACGAACGAGAGGATCGGATGCCGGTCTTCGGGGGGCGTGGCCAGTGTCGACATCTCGCGGATGCCGGTGACTGCCATCTCGAGCGTGCGCGGGATCGGCGTGGCGCTCATCGCGAGGATGTCGACGTTGGTCTTCATCTTCTTGAGCGTGTCCTTGTGCTCGACGCCGAACCGCTGCTCCTCGTCGATGATCATCAGCCCGAGGTCTTTGAACATGACCTGGTCGGTGAGGATCCGGTGGGTACCGATCACCATGTCGACGGTGCCGTCGAGCAGGCCGTCGAGCGTGAGGCGGGCCTCTTTGTCGGACTGGAAGCGCGACAGCGGACGCACCTTCACGGGGAATCCGGCGAAGCGCTCGGTGAAGGTCTCGAGGTGCTGCTTGACGAGCAGCGTGGTCGGCACGAGCATCGCGACCTGCTTACCGTCTTGGATCGCCTTGAACGCGGCGCGCACCGCGACCTCGGTCTTGCCGAACCCGACGTCGCCCGAGAGCAGCCTGTCCATCGGGATCGGCCGCTCCATGTCGGCCTTGATCTCGTCGATCGTCTGCAGCTGGTCGAGGGTCTCGGCGAACGGGAAGGCCTCTTCGAGCTCGCGCTGCCAGGGGGTGTCTGGTCCGAACGCATGCCCCTTGGCGCTCATCCGCGCCGAGTACAGCTTGACCAGCTCGACGGCGATGTCGCGCACCGCCTTGCGGGCCTTGCCCTTGGCCTGCGACCAGTCGCTGCCGCCCATCTTCGAGAGGGTGGGCCCCTCACCTCCGACGTACTTCGAGAGCAGGTCGAGCTGATCGGTGGGCACATAGAGCTTGTCGCCCGGGTATCCGCGCTTCGACGGCGCGTACTCGAGCACCAGGTAGTCGCGCACGGACTTCGTCGCGTTGCGGCCGCCCGTCGAGACCTCGCGCTTCGTCATCTCGACGAAGCGACCGATGCCGTGGGTGTTGTGCACGACGAAGTCGCCCTGCTTCAACTGCAGCGGGTCGACGAC
>NZ_JAGGPD010000578.1 GCF_018613995.1 Microbacterium sp. ISL-103
CGCCGATGATCGAAGGCGCAGCTGCTCCGACTGCCCGTGCACGACGACGAGCTCCTCGGCGAGGGCCGACAGCACTCCCGCGGGTGCGGCGCGGCCGCCCACACTCGCACGGCTGCGTCCTTCTGCGCTCAGGGTTCTGGACACATAGAGCTCGGCTGTGCCCGATCCGACGGGCTCGAGCTCGCCTCCGGCGTCCGAGACGATATCGGCGACGTCACCCGTCTCGGGCACGACCCAGACACCGGCGACCGACGCCTGACTCGCGCCGGCGCGCACCGCCCCGGAGTCGGCCCGTTGTCCGAGCAGCAGGCCGAGGCCCGTCACGACCATCGTCTTGCCCGCACCCGTCTCGCCGGTGATGGCTGTGAAGCCGGCACCGAGCGGCAGCACGGCGTCGGCGATGACGCCGAGCCCCTGCAGTCGCATCTCCTCGATCATGAGGTCGCTCCCTGTCCGCGCCATCCGGCGACGGGCAGCTGGAACTTGCGCACGAGACGATTGGTGAACTCGGTCGGATGCAGACGGGCGAGGCGAACGGGACGCGACGAGCGGCGCACCACGACGCGCGCGCCCGGCGGGAGGTCGTGAGAGCGTCGGCCGTCGCACCAGAGGATGCCCGCGCCCGAGGTGCCCTCGAGCATCTCGATCGCCACCGCCGCATCGGGACTGACCACGAGCGGCTTCGCGAAGAGGGCGTGCGCCGACAGCGGTACGACGGCGATGGCCTCGACACTCGGCCAGATAACCGGTCCACCGGCAGAGAAGTTGTACGCGGTCGAGCCGGTCGGTGTGGAGACGACCATGCCATCGCATCCGAAGCTCGACAGGGGCAGGCCGTCGATCTCGAGCACGACTTCGATCATGCGCTCTCGGCTCGCCTTCTCGACGGTGGCCTCGTTGAGGGCGAAGGTCTCGTACACGACCGCACCATCGACGTCCTTGACGCGCACCGACAGGGCGAGGCGCTCTTCGACCTCGTAGTCGCGGTCGATGACGCGGCGCATGGCGGCGTCCATGTCGTCTCGGTCGATCTCGGCGAGGAATCCGACGTGTCCCATGTTGATCCCGAGCACGGGAGCCGCACAGCCACGCACCAGCTCGGCCGCGCGCAGGATCGTGCCGTCGCCGCCGAGCACGATGGCGAGTTCGAGCTCGTCCTGCTGCACCGTGTCGCCGAGCACGTCCACGTCGGCGAAGTGGGAGTCGACCGCACGCAGATCGAGACTGTCGTCGGCGGCGAGCACGGGCCGTGCACCGGCACCGCGCAGAGCATCCACCACCCGGCGCGCGGCCGCCACGGTGTCATCGCGCCCGGCATGGGCGACGACCAGGATGTTGCGCACGTTCATCGTCTCCCTGCCAGTTCGTTGATGCGGTCCGACCATTCTGACGGATCGCTGCCGCGCCCCGGAGCGAGGTGCAGAAGATACTCCGCGTTGCCGTGCGTCCCGAGAATCGGGGAAGGCAGGATGCCCAGCATCCCGAGCCCCGCATCCCACGCGCTCCATGCAGTGCGCGCGACCGCATCGGAGCGGGTCGCGGGATCCGTGACGAGTCCGCCCCGCACGGCCGTTCGGCCCACCTCGAACTGCGGCTTCACGAGAAGCACGATGTCTGCTTCGGGGGCTGCGACCCCGGCGACAGCCGGGAGCACGAGCTCGAGGGAGATGAACGAGAGATCGCCGACGATGAGGTCGGGGGCCGCCTGCTCCCCCGTGGCGTCGAGGAGGTTCTCGAGCGTCATATGGCGCACGTTGTAGCCCTCGACCAGCACGACTCCGGCGTCGGAGGACACCGAGGGCGACATCTGATCGTGCCCCACATCGACGGCGAGGACGCGGCGCGCGCCACGCTCGCGGAGAACCTGGGTGAACCCGCCCGTGGACGCGCCCATATCGAGCGCCAGGCGCCCCGTGACCGAGATGTCGAAGCCGTCGAGTGCGGCGATCAGTTTGTGCGCGGCCCGGCCGACGTAATGGTCCGCACCCGCCACGGTGATCTCGGCCGTATCCGAGACGGCAGTCGATGCCTTCACGACGGGGCGTCCGTCGATGCTCACCAGACCGTCTGCGATGAGGCTGGCCGCGTGGGTGCGCGAACGGGCGAGTCCTCGCACGGCGAGGGCGGCGTCGAGTCGCGTCATCGGGCGCCCGGCGCGTCGCGCTGGTCGAGCCTCGCGCCGCTCTCGAGGCGGCGGGACAGCTCGTCGTGGAGTCCGGAGTAAGCGCCCGCCCTGGCCGCGAGCGGCTGCCCCTCGATCAGGCGCAGTCGACTCCACAGACCGTCGGTCGGCGCACTCGTCGTCTCTTCGCTCACGTTTCTACTGTACGCGGCAGGGCCGACGGGTCGGCGAAGCCACGACGGCGGGAGCGCCGCGAGTCAGGGGCGGTGGAACGGGTCGTCGTAGAGCCGCTCCGGCACGCGGAGCACGAAGACCGGGGTCCCCGAGTTCCAGATCGCTGCGG
>NZ_JAGGPD010000039.1 GCF_018613995.1 Microbacterium sp. ISL-103
CCGAATGCAGGCCCGGATTACAGATGCACGCCCAGAACACGGTTTCCGGTCCTGCATCCGTCCATCCGTCCTGCATTCGGCACGCCGCGCGCCCCACCACCCCCGGAATCCCCACCAATATTCCGGAAAACAAACGGGGTCCATGTATCACCGAACCCTTGCCGTGCTCCTTGATGGTGTGATCACAATGGGACTCATGATCGACGGCGCACCCGACGGCGCCGCCCTCGATCCTGCACCGGACGACGGCGCGGCTCGCTGGAAGCGCGCTGCCGACTACTTCGACGCATGGCGGGACGGCGACAGCCGCGCGATGGACGACCTCGTGCGGCTGATGACGCCTGTGCTCTGGCATGTCGTGCGGGCCTACGGGCTCGAGCGCACGCTGGCCGAAGACGTCATCCAGACGACCTGGCTGCAGCTGGTGCGCGGCCACCGGTCGATCGCCGATCCGAGGGCTGTGTCTGCCTGGCTGACGACCACCGCCCGCCGCGAGGCCTGGCGGGCGGGCAAGGCCCACAACAGGGTCGACACGACCGAGGCGGATGCTCTCGACGCGCTGCTTCCCGAGCAGCAGTCCGCCGAAGACCACGCCACCACGGGAGATGAGAACCGACGGCTCTGGGCCGCAGTGCAGCGCCTCGCCGAACGCTGCCAGCGCCTGTTGCGCGTGATCGCCTTCGAAGAGCGCCCGGACTACGCGCGCCTCGCGGCCGACCTGGCCATGCCGGTGGGCAGCATCGGCCCGACCCGGCAGCGCTGCCTCGCCAAGCTGCGCGACCTGCTCGACGCATCGACACCACGGACGGAGGGCACCTCATGAGCGAGAACGACCGCGCCAACGGCGGCGACAACCACGAGGATGCCCAGCTGTTCGCGCAGCTGCGCTCGCTGTGGCGCGATGTCGACCCGATGCCCGCCGCTCTGGTCGACCGCATGATCGCCACCGTCGCCACCGAGGACCTCTCGGCCGAGTACGCGCTGCTGACCCTCGTGACCGAGCCGCTCGGCGCGGTGCGCGGCGACGCCGATGCACTGACCCTGCAGTTCAGCGACGGCACCACGAGCATCCTGCTGCACGTCACCAGCACCGCCGGCGGTGCGCACCGCATAGACGGCTGGGTCGACACCGCCTCGGCCGGCATCGAGCTCGTGCAGGGCGAGCGCATCCGCACGACGACGCCCAGCGACACGGGGCGCTTCGTGTTCGACGACGTGCCTGACGGGCTCACCCTCGTGCGGCTCACCACCACGGTCGGCGATCAGGGACGCACCCTGTCGACCCCGCAGTTCGAGTTGTGATGCACCGCGGGGCGACCCGCGCACGCAGCGGGCACCCCCGCACACCCCACGGGCTCCGCCCGTACACACCGCAGGGCGACTCCCGCACCTCGCAGGACGCTCCGCACAGGACGCGGGTCCGCCCGCGAGGAGAGGACCGACGATGGAGCAGCCCAAAGGCTGGAGCTGGCAGGACAGAGCCGAGGGATCGATCAGGCGCGGGACGGCACTGGATCCGTCGGTCGAGCCGGTCGACAGCATCCGCGCCTTCCCCACGGCGTATCTGCAGGAGCGCCTGCTGATCACGCAGGATCAGGAGAACGGCCAGGAGGCGTACGACCAGGAGATCCGCGAACTGCGCGAGGCGGCGGGCTCGTTCGGCTGGAGCCTCGAGATCGAGACGCCGGATGCTCTGCGCGCCGCCGATCCGCTCGTTCCCGGAGTCCCGGGGTTCCTGCGCGCCCGCCTGACGACGCCCGACGAACCCACCCGCGGCGAGTCTCCCGTGCCACCGGATGCCTGGCGCGTGCTGCAGCGGGCCCGGCGCAGCTCGGGCACGCCCATGCCTCGGACCAGCCTCGAGCACGTGCTGTCGATCGACCCGGTCGGACTCAACCCGTTCAGCCGCACGAATCCCTTCAGCCGCACGAATCCCTTCAGCCGCACCAACCCGGTGCGCGGCGCGGGCGGGGGCGCCGGCGGCAGCGACGACTACCTCGAGCCGGGGCGCGGCGCGCGTCAGCCGGTCACGTGGGTCGGCCCTGCACCTCGGCGAACCGCAGATCCGAGGCGCGGCCGGCGGCCTGTGGTGGCGGTGCTCGACACGGGCTGCGGCGTGCACGACTGGCTGCCGGACGACATCGTCACCCGGCACATCGAGATCGACGGCACTCCGATCGGACTCACCGACGACGCCGACCCCGAGGTCTATCCCGATCTCTACGGGCAGCTCGACGGCGAGATCGACGCGGTCGCCGGGCACGGCACGTTCATCGCGGGCATCATCCGCCAGACGGCGCCGGATGCCGACATCCTGTCGGTCCGCATGGCCGGGGCTCTCGGCGTGATCGACGAGAGCACGTTCCTGACGACCGTCGCGCAGGTCGTCGAGCTGCTGCGGCGTCACCGTGAAGACCCGGCCACCGGGCATCCGATCGACGTGCTCAACCTGTCACTCGGGTACTACCACGAGACGCCCGTCGACGGCCTGTTCAGCACGACCCTGAACGCCCTGCTCACGACGGCGCGCGAACTCGGATGCGTGGTCGTCTGCTCGGCCGGCAACGACGCGATCGACCGGCCGTCATTCCCGGCATCCCTCTGGCCCTGGCCCGGCGCCGACAACGGCATCCCGCGCGACAAGGATGCTCCGCACGTGTCGGTCGGAGCCCTCAACCCCTCAGCCCGCCCGGTCGCGCTGTTCTCGAACGTCGGCCCCTGGGTGCAGGTCTATGCGCCGGGAGCCGCGGTCGTCAGCACGTCGCCGGCCTTCGTGGGCGGCGAGCAGGCCAGCACCAGGGCGGACGTCGACGGGCTGCGACGCGAGACGATCGACCCCGACGACTACCGCGGCGGGTTCGCGACCTGGAGCGGCACGTCGTTCGCGGCTCCGTATGTGGCGGGGCGCATCGCCGCACAGCTCGGCGCGGTGCCGCCGCAGGGTGTCGCACCGGATGCCGCGGCCAAGGCCGTCGCCGCCGTGCTCAAGAGCCTGCCGTCGCCGGTGACAGGAGGGTAGACCGGCGCCGCCATCCGGGCACACCTGGTCACAGATGCATGCTCAGATCACGGATGCATGCCAGATTCGCCGATCCGGGCATGCACCCGTCATCTCGACATGCATCCGTACCCGGATCGACCACCTGCCCGCTGCCAGAACGGCGGATGCGGTCGCATACCTTCCCTGACGCTCCCCCGACCGGCATTCTGGTGAGGTGCCCCTATCTGCTCTCGAGCTGCATCAGCGCGGCGTCGAGGCGGCGAATGCCCGACGGTTCGCGCAGGCGCGTCGTGCACTGACCACGGCCTCCGAGCGCACCGACGACGACGACCTGCGTGCGCGCATCGACGGGACCCTGTCATACGTCCTCGCGCAGACGGGCCAGCCGGCAGAGGCCGAGCGCCTGTCACGCGAGGCGCTCGCACGCCCGGGACTCAGCGCCGAGACGATCGCCCTCGCGAACGGGCAGCTCGGCACTCTGCTGATGCACGGGGGACGCCTCGACGAGGCCGACCTGTTTCTCTCGAAGGCGATCGACGGACTCGACGACGGTTCGATCGAGAGCGCGAACCTGCTGATGAGCCGATCGATCGTCAGCATGCAGCGACACCGCCTCGACGACTGCGCGGCCGACCTGCAGCGTGCGATCACCGCCTACGAGACGCATGGCGCGGCAGAGCCGCTCGCCGAGGCGCGCCACAACCTCGGCTACGCCGCGCTACTGGGCGGCGACCTCGTCACCGCGCTCGCGCTGATGACGGGGTCGCGGCCGATCCTCGCGGCCACGAGCGACCTCGCCGCCGCGATCAGCGATCTCGACCGCGCCGAGGTGCTGCGCGACGCGGGCCTGACGACCGAGGCGGAGGAACTGCTCGGCGCCGTCGCCGTGCAGTTCGGTGCGCAGCGCATGCGGCAGGCTCGCGGCGAGGCCGAGTTCCACCTGGCCCGATCGCTCCTGCGTCACGACGCCTCTGCCGCCGAGCGCGCCGCCGCGACCGCATCCCGCCGGTTCGCAGCCCTCGGAAGCGAGGGCTGNNCCGGGGCGGCTTCCGCACCGAGGCCGCCGCGCTGTCGCTCACGGCACGTCTGGCCGACGGAGGTCGCCTGCCGCGGCTGACCGCCGACGCTCCGACACCCCTGCGCCTGCGCGCACATGAGGTGCGGGCGGTGCGGGCAGCCGCCGGAGGCAGAGATGCCGACGCACGTCGCGCGGCAGCGGAGGGCCTCGACCTGCTCACCGCCTGGCAGCAGTCGTTCGGCGCGCTCGACCTGCAGGCATCCGTCGCGATGCACGGCACCGAGCTGATGTTCGCCGGGCTGGCCGCCGCCGCACGCTCGCGCGACCCCGAGGTGCTGTTCGAGTGGTCGGAGCGCGCTCGACACCTCAGCCAGCAGGTGGCCCCCGTACGCCCCCCGCACGATGCGGCGCTGTCGGCCGATCTGGCTGAACTGCGGATGCTGCGCGCCGACCTCGCGGGATCCGACTGGACGACCGATGCCCGCGTGCGGGAGCTGCGTGATCGTGTGCGCGACCGGCAATGGTCCTCGACCGGGGCCGGCGGCAACCGTGAGCGCCTGGGACTCGGCGAGACCCGGTCGCGGCTCGATGCCGACACGGCGATCCTCGCCTACGTCTACACGCGCGAGGACCTGCTGTGCGTGGTGGTGACGGCCTCCGGTTCATCGATCGTCGAGGTCTCGTGGCCGCGCATCGAGGCGGCCCTCGACGGTCTCCGCGCCGACCTAGACGTCGCCGCCCTCACCCACGGAGGCCCGATGGCCGCAGTGGTCGCCCGATCGCTCGACGAGAGGCTGCGGCTGCTCGACGACGCGCTTCTGGCTCCCGTCCGCGCACGGGCGGGCGGCGCGACGCGTCTCGTCCTGACGGTGCCCGGCATCCTGGCCGGCATCCCCTGGGCGATGCTGCCGGGCATGTCCGGTGTGCCCTTCACGCTCGCGACCTCGGTCTCGCGCTGGCTGGGCGGCACTCCGAGAGACCGCCCTGCGGCGACCAGCGCGGGATTCGCCACCGGACCCCGAGTCGCCCGCGCCGACGAAGAGGTGCGTCGGGCAGCGGCGGCGTGGACCGACGCACCGATCCTCACCGCGGATGCTGCACGGGTGTCGGCCGTCACCGAGCTCGCCGAGAGCGTCGACGTGCTGCACATCGCCGCCCACGGGCGTCACGCGGTCGACAACCCGCTGTTCTCGGGCTTCGAGCTGCACGACGGCACCCTGTTCGGATACGACGTCGACCTGATCTCCCACGCCCCCGCCACAGTGGTGCTGTCGGCCTGCGAGCTGGGGCGATCATCCGTGCGCTGGGGCGAGGAGGCGCTGGGCATGACGCGCGTCTGGCTGCACGCCGGCACCGGCTGCGTGATCGCCGCCCCCGTCGTGGTGTCCGACGACATCGCCTGCGAACTGCTCGGGGCCGTGCACGTCGAGCTGGCGGCGGGCGCCGCGCCCGCCGTCGCGCTGGCGGCGGCATCCGAATCGACCGGGCTGAGAGCGCCGTTCCAGTGCCACGGAAGCGGACTCTGAATCTTTTCTCCAGTCGATGTATCAGGGCAGGGGTGACCCGCTCCTTATCTCCAGAAGGTGCCAGCGGAGGGCTTCGGAAACGAAGCGCGAGGGAGGCGCAGTCGAATTGGGGAACCCTCGTGCACTGGGGAGTGTGAGGGAACGACAGGACACCATCTACTCCGGGGATGTCGCGAGAAAGGGTCGCGGCATCCCCACCAGGAGTGCGTCAGAGAGCGGCGTCGGATGCGCAGGTCAGGCGGTCACGACGTCGTAGCCGGCCGCGCGCAACGCGGCGAGGGACGCAGCGTCGACGCCGTCGTCGGTGAGGAGAACGGGGAACAGCTCCGCACCGCCGACGGCGGCGAACGCGACCGTGCCGATCTTGCTGCTGTCGGTGACGACCACGGCGCGGCGAGCCCGCTCGGCCATCATGCGGTTGACCGCGGCCTCGCGTTCGTCCTGCGTGGTGGCGCCGGCCTCGGCATCCATGCCGTTGACTCCGATGAAGGCGATGTCGAGCCGCACTCCGCGCAGCAGCTGCTCGACGAACGGACCCACCAGCTCGTAGCTGCGCGAGTGGATCACCCCGCCTGTCACGACGACCTTGATGTCGGGGCGGGTGGCGAGCTGCGCGGCGATGTTGACGGCGTTGGTCACGACGGTGATTCCGGTGCCGGCCGCGAGGTCGTCACGGGCCGCGAGCGCTGCGGCGATCGCGGTGGTCGTGGTGCCGCCCGACAGTCCGACGACCATGCCCGGGGCGACGAGGGCCGCGGCCGCCTGGGCGATGCTCTCTTTCTGCTGCGAGCGCTGATGGCTCTTGTAGCGGATCGGCAGTTCGTAGGCGACCGAGTGGGCCACCGCGCCACCGTGCGTGCGGGTGAGCAGACGCTGCTCGGCGAGCGAGTCGAGATCGCGGCGCGTGGTCGCGGCCGAGGCTCCGAAGCGCTCGACGAGCTCGTCGACGTTCACCTCGCCGTCGGCGGCCAGCAGGTCGAGGATCGCGTTCAGGCGTGCGGCGCGCTTCATGTCACCATCCTGCCCGCATATCCGTGCCTCACCCCGAGACCTCGGCATTCTCGAGGGCGAAGAGCCGCAGCATCCGGGCAGCCTCTGCGGCGAGCGCATCGCGGGCCGGGTTCAGGTACTTGCGCGAGTCGACGAGCTTCTCGTCGGCGTCGAGGGTCGCGCGGATCGCGCGCGTGAAGAAGCCGTTGAGGTGCGTCGAGACGTTGATCTTGGTCATGCCTGCGCGCACGGCGTCGGCGATCACGGCGTCGGAGACCCCCGATGATCCGTGCAGCACCAGCGGAACGGGCAGGGCCCCGCGAAGCCGCCGGATGAGCTCGAGATCGAGGGATGCCGTGCGATCGGTCATCGCGTGCGACGAACCGACGGCCACGGCGGGCGCGTCGACGCCGGTCGCTGCGACGAACGCCCGCGCCTCGTCGGGGTCGGTGCGCACGCCGGGGGCATGCGCTCCGTCCTTGCCGCCGACCTCTCCCAGCTCGCCCTCGATGTAGACACCCGAGGCGTGCGCGCGCTGGGCGACGGATGCGGTGACGGCGACGTTCTCGTCGTAGGGAAGCGCTCCGCCGTCGAACATGACCGAGCCGAAGCCGAGGGCGATCGCCTCGTCGACGAGCTCGGGCCGCTCGGCGTGGTCGAGGTGCACCGCGACCGGGGTCTGCGCGCGCCGGGCGACGGCGAGCGTCGCCAGCGCGATCGGCTCGAGCCCGCCGTGATAGTCGGCGCAGTTCTGCGAGATCTGCAGGATGACGGGCAGGCCGGCGTCAGCCGAGGCGCGCACGAGCGCCTCGGCGGTCTCGAGGTGGATCACGTTGAAGGCGCCGATGCCGGTGCCGCGGGTCGCGGCATCCGTCACGAGCTCACGGGCGGAGACCAGGGTCACAGGGGGTCCTCTCGAGGGGGCGCGGCGAAGGGGGCGACGACGAGGCGCTGCTCGAGTGCAGACCAGTCGTCGGAGATCTCGCCGGCGAGCGGCATGAGCACGGCGGCAGCCGACCACGCGGTCGCGCGGCGCAGGATCGTCTCGGGGTCGCGGATGCCGTCGGCGAGAAGCACCGCGCAGGCGGCCACCCCGGCATCGCCCGCCCCGGTGGGGTTGCCCGAGAGCGGCGCGTCGAGCCGGGCGTGCAGCACGTCAGACTCGGTGACTGCGAGCATGCCGTCGGCGCCGAGCGAGAGCAGCACGAGTCCGACGCCGCGCGCGATCAGAGAGCGGGCGCCCTCGACGGGGTCGGTGAGTCCGGTCGCCTCGACGAGCTCGGCCGCATTGGGTTTGACGACGGATGCTCCGGCATCCGCCGCGCGCAGCAGGGCCGGGCCTGAGGTGTCGACGATCACCGGCACGCCGGCGTCCTGCGCCGTGCCGATCAGCAGCGGCACCAGGGTCTCGGGCGCCCCGGGCGGCACGCTGCCCGAGATCACGAGCACCTGCGCGCCGGGGAGGGCGTCGACGACCTCGCCGAGCAGCGCCGCCCATTCGGGGTCTGAGGGGTTCACACCCCGCTCGTTCACGACGGTGGTGTCGCCCAGGGCCTCATCGACCAGTGCGATGCTCTGCCGGGTCGAACCGACGACCGCGACCAGGCGATGGGGCACGCCGCTGGCTCCGAGTTCGGCTGCCAGCTCGACGCCGCTGCGCCCGCCGGCCGTCGACACCGCGAGCACCGAGGCGCCCTGCGCGTGCGCGACCCTGGCGACGTTGATGCCCTTGCCTCCGGCGCGCATCGCACCGGCATCCGCTCGGTGGGTCTCGCCGAAGGTGAGGAGGTCGACGTGCCAGGTGAGGTCGAGTGCGGGGTTGGGGGGGACGGTCAGGAGCATGCGAGCTCCCGTGCGCGCAGCGCCGCCCCGAGGATGCCCGCATTGCCGGACAGCTCTGCCGGCACCAGCTCGGGAAGGCGGTGGAAGCTCAGACGCTCGGCGAGCCGTGCCCGCAGCTCGTCGAACAGAGCGCCGCCCGCCCGCGAGAGTCCGCCGCCGATCACGATGGCCTCGGGCGCGACGACGGCGGTGAGCTGTGCCAGCGACAGCGTGAGCGCGTCGAGTGCCGAGTTCCAGATCTCGGAGGCGATCCGGTCGCCGGCTGCCGCTCGGGCGATCACATCCTTCGCGCCGTCGGGGTTGATGCCCGTCGCGTCGCGATACCGACGAGCGATGGCGCCGGCCGATGCGACCACTTCGAGGCAGCCGCGGGCACCGCACGCGCAGACGGGCCCGTCGGCGATCGGCGAATGACCGATCTCGCCCGCATAGCCGCCCGCCGTATAGGGCTCTCCGCCCACGAGCAGAGCACCCGCGATGCCGGTGCCGATCACGAGCACCACCGAGTTCGAGTAGGCGCGCGCGCCGCCGAGGCGGTGCTCGGCCCAGCTGGCCGCCCGCACGTCGTGATCGAACGCGACCGGCAGACCGAGCTTCGCCGACGCGAGGTCGCGCAGTGGCGAATCGTGCCAGCCGAGGTTGCTGGCGAAGACGCCGAGCCCGGCCTCCGTGTCGACGATGCCCGGCACGACGAGCCCCGCCGCCTGCGGGACGACGTCGGGATGGTCGGCGCGCAGCTCGGCGGCGAGCACTCCGAGCCGATCGATCAGCACCTCGGTGCGGTCTCCGTCGGCTTCAGGGGTGGGCGTCCGGCGAAGACCCAGAGCCGTGCCGTCGGCGTCGAACAGTGCCGACTTGATGTCGGTTCCACCCACGTCGAACGCGAGCACGGGCACGCCTGTGCCCAAAGGGCGCGCGGCCGAGAGCTTCTCGCCCGACGCGTCTCTCACGACGTCGGCGATGCTCGCGGCGTCGTCAGGGCTGGTCATCGATCGCTCCGCGGGTGGGTCGGGTCATGCATCCAGGATGACGGATCGCGTGAGGTTGCGCGGCTGGTCGGGGTCGAGACCCCGCGCGACCGCGCGGTCGAGGGCGACGCGGTGCAGGCGCACGAGGTCTGCGAGCGGATCGATCGGATGCTGCACGAAGCGCGCTCCCGTGGCCTCGACCTGTGCGGCCAGGCCCTCGGGCGCCTCGCCGAACTGCCAGGTGACCCGGCCCGGTGCGGCGATCGCGATCGGTCCGTGGCGGTACTCCATCGACGGGTACGACTCGGTCCACGACTGCGACGACTCACGCATCTTCAGCGCCGCCTCGTGGGCGAGACCCACGGTCCAGCCCCGGCCGAGGAACGAGTACTGCTCGGCGTCGCGCAGCTCGTCGTCGTAGTCCGCCGCCAGCACGGCGGCGGCATCCTCGATCGCGCCCGTGAGGTCTTCGCCGAGGGATGCGCGGAACAGAGCGAGCGCCGTCGTCGCGAAGCGGGTCTGCACGACCGACTTCTCATCGGCGAAGGGCAGCAGCACGGCGTCGTCGACGAGCGAGACGAGAGGCGAGGTCTCGTCTCCGATCACGCCGATCGTGGGCACACGGCCCTTGATGCGCTCGACCAGCTCGAGCACCTCGGTCGTGGTGCCCGAACGCGTCAGCGCGACCACGGCGTCGTAGCCGCGATCGACGAACGCCTCGGATGCCGCGAACGCGTCGGTCTCGCCCTGTCCCGACGTCTCACGAAGAAACGCGTACGACTGCGCCATGAACCACGAGGTGCCGCAGCCGACGACAGCGATACGGGCTCCGGATGCCGGCAGCAGCGCCTGCATGTCGCGGAGATCGGCGGCGCGAGCCCACGTCTCGGGCTGCGAGTTCAGTTCTTCGCGCATGTGTGCGCCGGGCAGAAGTTCAGTCATGTCGGACCCTCCGGACGAGATGTTGCAAGTTTGTGATTGTTTCGAGCCTTATTCGATCATAGTATTTCGACACAAGGAATCGATGCAAGGTTCCTCTTGATTTGTTTATTCTCCTGACAAATAATCGAACAAGTTCCACAGCCCCTCCGAAGATCGGTCCATGGAGGGTTCCCCGAGCCGACCCGGCTTGACCCGATCGTCCCGCCACCAGGGGAGGCGATCACACGCACCGTCGCGTGAGTTGTACTTGCGACTGTGCACCACCTACACAGTGAGGAATGCAATACACATGAAGAAGTCACTGCGATTCGGCGCCGTTGCCCTGGCGGCAACCGCCACTCTCACGCTCGCTTCGTGCGGGTTCGGCGGCTCCACCGGCGGCGGCGGCGACGCCGAAGGTGAGACCACCCTCAACCTCCTCGTCCCCAGCTACTCCGATGCCACCAAGGGTCTGTGGGAAGACGTGATCGACGGGTTCGAGAAGGAGAACCCCGACATCAAGGTCGATCTCGAGGTGCAGTCCTGGGACAACCTCGAGAAGGTCGTCTCGACCAAGATCCAGGCCGGCGAGGCTCCCGACATCTACAACGGCGGCCCGTTCGCCGGCTTCGTGGGTGACGAGCTGCTCTACCCGGTCGAAGACGTCGTGTCGGAGGAGACCTACTCCGACTTCCAGGACGCGTTCCTCGCGAACGCCGAGGTCGACGGCACCGCCTACGCCCTGCCGCTGATCGCGTCGGCTCGCGCGCTGTTCGTCAACAACGCGCTGCTCGAGCAGGCCGGCGTCGAGGCGCCCACGACCTGGGACGAGCTGCTCGATGCCGCGACCAAGGTGTCGGCACTCGGCGGCGGCGTCGCGGGTTACGGCATGCCGCTCGGATCCGAAGAGGCGCAGGCCGAGGCGGCCGTGTGGCTCTGGGGTGGCGGCGGCTCGTTCGGCGATGCATCCGAGATCACGATCGACACCCCCGAGAACCTCGTGGGCGCCGAGCAGATCAAGAAGATGATCGACGCCGGAGCGACGCAGGCCGACCCGGGTTCGACGCAGCGTTCGCCCCTGATGGACATCTTCATCCAGGGCAAGATCGGCATGCAGGTCGGCCTGCCCCCGACAGTGGGTCAGATCGAGGAGGGCAACCCCGAACTCGACTACTCGATCGTCCCGATCCCGACCGAAGACGGCTCGCCGTTCACGCTCGGTGTCATGGACCAGCTGATGGCGTTCCAGAACGACGGTGACAAGCAGGAGGCGATCACCGCCTTCTTCGACTACTACTACTCGGCCGACGTGTACGTGCCGTGGGTGCAGGCCGAGGGCTTCCTTCCGGTCACGAAGTCGGGCGCCGAGCAGCTCGCCGGCGAGGAGGCGCTCGCGCCGTTCCTCGAGGTGCTGCCCGACGCGCAGTTCTACCCGTCGACGAATGAGAAGTGGTCGGCCACCGACGGCGCCTTCAAGTCGCTGTTCGGTCAGCTGCAGACGAAGTCGGCGCAGGATGTCCTGGCCGAGATCCAGGCACAGGTCGACGCGGGCTGAGTCCCGCCGACCCTGCCCCACACCAAGCGACGGAGAGGTTCGGGTATTCCCATGAGCCAGACGAAAGAATCCTCGAACCTCGCGGGGGCGGCCACCGGCCGCCCCCGCACCCCGGGTCGCCGGCCGGGCGCCACTCGCGGCAGGCCCGGCGGCAAGGACCTGCTCCAGGCACTGCCCTGGATCGCCCCCGCACTCCTCCTCATCATCGGCGTGGTGCTCTTCCCCGCCGGGGTGATGTTCTTCAACTCCACGCGCGACATCTCGCTCTCGGGCCTCGACAAGGGCTCGGTCGGCTTCGACAACTTCGTGACGGTGTTCACGTTCGCGGAGTTCTGGCCGATCATCTTCCGCACGATCATCTGGGTCGTCGCGGTGGTGAGCTTCACCGTGATCATCTCGCTCGGGCTCGCGCAGATCCTCAACAAGGCGTTCCCCGGTCGGCAGATCGTGCGCATGGCCGTCATCGTGCCGTGGGCGGCATCCGTCGTGATGACGACCATGGTCTTCTACTACAGCCTCGAGCCGTACTTCGGGGTCTTCAACAAGTTCCTGTACGACATCGGGCTCGCCGACGACGCGGTCGGCTACGGCTGGACCAAGAACCCGGCCACCGCCTTCGCCTGGTCGATCGTGATCGCGATCTTCGTGTCGCTGCCCTTCACGACCTACACGATCCTCGCCGGGCTGCAGACGGTTCCCTCCGACACCCTCGAAGCCGCGAAGATGGACGGCGCGGGCGCCACCCGCACCTACTGGACGATCGTGCTGCCGCAGCTGCGCAGCGCACTCGCGGTCGCCGTGCTCATCAACATCATCAACGTGTTCAACTCGCTGCCGATCCTCAAGGTGATGACCGGATCGATCCCGGGCTACGGCGCCGACACGATCATGACGATGATCTTCAAGTACATCGAGCTGCAGAAGAAGGTCGACGTCGCCAGCGCGCTGTCAGTCGTGGCCTTCCTCATCGTGATCGTGATCGTCGCGATCTACGTCAAGGCCGTCAAGCCCATGAAGGAGGTCTGATCATGACCCTGACCGAGACCGCCCTCGTCACCACCGCAGGCTCCGAGCCCGCCCCCCGCATCCCCGGCCGCAAGCGTCGGTACACGGAAGACCAGGTGACGCTGCCCCGCGTCATCCTGCGCATGGCCGCCGGCATCCTCGTGCTCGCGATCTTCGTGCTGCCGTACCTGATCATGTTCTTCGGCTCCGTGAAGACGAAGTCGCAGATCCGCTCGGTCGACCCGACCTACCTGCCGGTCGAGTGGCATTGGGAGAACTACATCTCGATGTGGTCGACCCCCGAGACGCCGCTGCCGTACAACCTGATCTCGACGATCATCATCGCCGTGTTCGCGACGCTGCTCGTGCTGCTCGTCTCGCTGCCGGCGGCGTACTACACGGCCCGGTTCAAGTTCCCCGGCCGCATGGTCTTCCTGTTCCTCGTCATCGTCACGCAGATGCTGCAGCCCGCCGTTCTCACCTCGGGCCTCTTCCGTCAGTTCACGGTGCTCGGGCTCAGCGACACGTGGGCGGCGATGATCTTCATCAACGCGGCGTTCAACCTGTCGTTCGCGGTGTGGATCATGCACTCATTCTTCGCCGGCATCCCGAAAGAGATCGACGAGGCCGCCCAGATCGACGGCGCCGGACGCTTCACCGTGCTGTTCAAGATCAACCTCCCGCTCGTGTGGCCGGGCATCGTGACGGCCATCGTCTTCACGTTCGTCGCCTGCTGGAACGAGTTCGCCGCATCGCTCGTCATCCTCTCGACCGACAAGAACCAGCCGCTGTCGGTCGCGCTGACCAAGTTCGTCGGTCAGTACGAGACCAGCTGGCAGTACGTGTTCGGCGTCTCGATCGTCGCGATCCTGCCCGTCGTCATCCTGTTCATGCTCATCGAGAAGCGCCTCGTCGGCGGCCTCACCGCCGGCAGCGTCAAGTAGTCCCGGTCGCGGGGTGTTCCGGTCGCACTTCGTGCCGCCGG
>NZ_JAGGPD010000579.1 GCF_018613995.1 Microbacterium sp. ISL-103
AGGTGCGGGAGTTCCTCGAAGACGACCTCGGCCCCGAGGGGCTCGCCCGCTCGGTCGTGGTCGTCGCGACCTCCGATCAGCCGGCCATGGCGCGACTGCGCTCCGCCTTCGTGGCGACCCGCATCGCCGAGGCGTTCCGTGAAGACGGCCGCAACGTGGTGCTGATGATGGACTCGCTGACCCGCGTCGCGATGGCCCAGCGCGAGATCGGACTCAGCGCCGGCGAGCCGCCGGCCACCCGCGGCTACCCGCCCTCCACCTTCTCTGTGCTCGCTCGGCTGCTGGAGCGAGCAGGCACCGGTCCGATCGGTTCGATCACGGGTCTCTACACGGTGCTCGTCGACGGAGACGACCACAACGAGCCGATCGCGGACGCCGCGCGAGGGATCCTCGACGGGCATGTCGTGCTCGATCGGGCGCTGGCGATCCGCGGACACTTCCCGGCGATCGACGTGCTCGGCTCGGTGTCGCGCGTGGTCTCGAAGATCACCACTGCCGAGCAGCGTCAGCACGCCGTGACGCTGCGCAGCGTTCTGGCTGCCCGACGCAGTGCGAACGACCTGATCGACATCGGCGCCTACCGCCAGGGTGCGAACCCGCTGGTGGATGCCGCGATCACCCATGAGGCAGCGATCTCGCGATTCCTCACCCAGCAGATGGACGACCTCACCGCGTCCGACGACTCGTGGCAGCAGCTCGCCGCCCTCACCACCGACTTCGGAGGACTCACCCCATGACCTTCCCACTGGCCGGCCTGCTGCGAGTCCGCGGCGCCCAGGAGCGCGTCGCCGCTGAGCAGCTCTCACGAGCGAGCGCCGATCGCGCACAGGCAGAGGCGGCCGAGAACAGCGCGGTCACCAGCCTCTCTGAGATCAGCGCTCAGATCGACGATCCGCGCCTGCTCATGGCGATGGCGGCCGCGCGGGCCGCGGGACGCAGCACCCTCAGCGATCTGCAGGCGCTCGTCGACATGCGCCGGTCTGCCGAGACCGAGGCCAAGTCCGTGCACGTCGAAGCGCGTCGCGAGCTCAAGGGCCTGGAGCGGCTGGAGACGACCCACCGTGTCGAGGCCGCGAAGTCCGAGTTCGCCGCCGAGCAGCAGGCACTCGATGAGATCGCGGCCGTGCGCAGCTCCCGC
>NZ_JAGGPD010000580.1 GCF_018613995.1 Microbacterium sp. ISL-103
CGGGCGTGCGGCGCGAAACGTCTCAGGCGAGGTGCACATGTACGCCGACAAGATCACCGACTCGATGGCCAAGGCGATCGAAGAGACCGATCGTCGTCGCGAGAAACAGGTCGCCTACAACCTCGAGCACGGCATCGATCCGCAGCCGCTTCGCAAGCGGATCGCCGACATCACCGAGGTGCTCGCCCGAGAGGGTGCGGACACCGCCCAGATGATGTCCGGGCGCGGGCGCACGACCGGCAAGGGCAAGTCGCCCACGCCGAACCTTCGCCGTACGGGAATCGCCGCAGAGGGTGCCCAGCAGCTCGAAGCGGTGATCCAGGACCTGTCAGACCAGATGCTCGCGGCGGCGGCCGAACTCAAGTTCGAGCTCGCCGGTCGGCTGCGCGACGAGGTTCAGGACATGAAGAAGGAACTGCGAGCCATGGAGAGGGCCGGGCACGCCTGAACGACGGCGTGCGAGCGACATGGACACGTCAGGGGAAGAGCTCGCCGATCGTGTCAGAGCGCTGCTCACTCTCGACGGCGACATCGAGGAGAAGCGGATGTTCGGCACACGCGCGTTTCTGCGCGAGGGCCACATCCTCGTCGGAGCACGCAGCGGCGGTGTTCTCCTCGTCCGGGTCGATGAGGAGCACGGAGCGATGCTGGTCACCCGGCCCGGCGTGGCGACAGCGGCGATGGGCCCGCGAACGATGGGCACCGGGTGGCTCGATGTCTCTCCGCGCGTGCTCGCAGCCGACGACGAACTGGCCTTCTGGCTCGACGTCGCACGCGAAGACGCGAATCGCGACGACTGAGCCGGGCCGTCGACCTCAGGGGCAGTGAACCAGCGTCTTCGGACCCGAACGATCGATCTCGTGCTCGCTCATCGGTGCGCCGCAGAGCGGGCAGGCGCGCTCCGCGCGCTCGGCTGCGCTGGGGGGAGGGGTCTTCTCGTACGGACCGACTGAAGCGGGTCCGGCGAAGCGGATCAGGTTCGTGTTGATCCAGGAGTAGAGGCCCCCAGCCTCGCGGATGCGGGTACGCAGAGGGGGTCGGTCACTGGAGTGCGCCATGTTAATAAGTGTACTAATCATTAGTGCCGTTGTATAGTCAATGCCGTGACGGCCTCGGACGATCTGCTCAAGCTCGACAATCAGCTCTGCTTCGCGCTGGTGACCGCCGCCCGCAACGTCGTGGCGATCTACCGGCCCATCCTCGAGCCGCTGGGGCTCACGCATCCGCAGTACCTGGTGATGCTCGCGCTGTGGGAACGCGCACCGAGGCCTCTGAACGATCTCGCGGCAGACCTCGCCCTCGAGCCTGCGACGGCATCCCCTCTGGTGAAGCGACTCGAGGCGGACGGGCTGGTCGAGAGGCGCCGCAGTGCCCAGGACGAGCGACGTCTCGACATCACGCTCACGGACGCCGGGCGCGCACTCCGGGAGCGCGCACTCGACGTTCCCCGACAGGTCATGGCTGCCGTGGGGATGGACCTCGAGCAGATCGCGGCGCTCCGAGACGGACTGTCGGCGTTCGCGGGTCGCCGCCCGGGCGAGGAGTGACGTCCGCCCGCGGATGATGCCGGAGCCCTTCCCTGGGAGCCCTCACGGAGCCAATGTCCGTGG
>NZ_JAGGPD010000581.1 GCF_018613995.1 Microbacterium sp. ISL-103
CGCCCTCCTCCTCCGGAACCTTCAACGCGAAGGCCGCCTCGGCGAGATCCGTCCAGGCCACCTCGGGGGCGAAGCCCTGCACCACGGCATCCGGCGCGTCCTCGGCGCTGCGGGTGACCGTGTAACCGGCCTTCTCCGCCTCGTCGACCAGGCCGGCCCCACCGATGATGAGCAGGGTGGCCGGCGGCGGCACGATGCCCGCGAGAAGACGCATCGCCGCCTGCGGGCTGGTGATCACATCCGCCGGGGCCACATCGAGCCCGAGGCTCGTCAGGTGTTCCGCGACTGAAGCGTCTGTGCGCGACGCGTTGTTCGTGATGTAGCCGAGACGCGCGGTCGACGCAGCCGCGTTGAGGCTCTCGACGGCGTACGGAAGCGCCCCCGGCCCCGCATAGACGACCCCGTCGAGATCAGCCAGCACCGCATCGACCCCGTCGAGCGGGGTGCGTGACGCTGCCCTCTTGGAGAACAGTCCCACTACGCCTCCTCAGGCGCGTCGGATGCCGCAGGCTTGCCGTGGGCATGATCGGAATCGGCGTCGGACTCGTTCTCGTCCGCGGCGTCGTCCTCGCCGAGCAGCTCGCGAACCTCGTCATCGATAGACGGCTCCGGCTCGACCTCGATCTGTGCGGCGTCGGTCGCGTCGTCAGCGTCATCAGCGTCGGCAGCGAGTTCTCCGTCGACGTCGGCAGGGGTAGCGTCGTGGTCGTCGTCATCGAAGTCGCCCTCGATGAGGCCGTCCTCGATGATGATCTCCTCGTCGCCCGCCTCGTCGACGCCCAGTGCCTCAGCAGCGACCTCCGCGCGGTGAGCCCAGAACTCCGCCTCGTCCGTACGCCCGAGATCCTCGAGAACGGCGGCGCGGGCGGCGAAGAGCGCAGGGCTCCATTCGAACGCACGATCCGGATCGAGCTCCGGGATCTCGAGTTCACCGAGCGCGAGTTCGAGGTCGCCCTGATCGAGCCGAGCTCCCGACATCGCGATCGCCAGGGAGACGAGAACAGGCGTCGGCAGTGCGGAGCGGTCGATGGCTCGACCGGTCTCGAGAGCACGGTCCGGGCGCCCGATACCGCGCTCGCTGTCGACCATGAGCGCGATCTGATCGTCCTTTCCGGAGATGCGACGGTAGGTGCGCAGCTCTCGGAGGGCCAGGGCGAAATCCTCGGTGGCGTAGGCAGTGATCCCGAGCGTCTCGCGCAC
>NZ_JAGGPD010000582.1 GCF_018613995.1 Microbacterium sp. ISL-103
GCGAGCCCGATCGCGACGATCCACGTCTGCTTCTTGCGGCCCGCCAACTCTCGCCGCAGATATGTCCCGTACATGTGTCTCCTTACGCCGCGCCGTTCGCGGGCCGATCACGACGCTAAGGAGCGCAGTTTTGCGAGATCGAGGGAGGAGTGATGAGGAACCTATGCGGCGCGCATCTCACAGCTGACGCATAGCGCTCTCCATAGAAACCCCATAGGAGATTCAGCAGAATGTACTCATGAGCACCGATCTCCCCGAACTGCGCCGCCCCGACGGCTCGCCCCTGCGGATCCTCGCCGTCGACGACGAGCAGATGCTCACCGACCTCCTCGCGATGGCGCTGCGCATGGAGGGCTGGGAGGTGCGCACCGCATCCTCCGGACTCGAAGCACTGCAGGTCGCCCGCGAGTTCGAGCCCGATGCTCTCGTGCTCGACATCATGATGCCCGACCTCGACGGCATGGCTGTGCTGCGCCGCCTGCGCGAGTCGGGAAGCCTCGTGCCGGTGCTCTTCCTGACCGCGAAGGACGCTGTCGGCGATCGTGTCGCGGGCCTCACCGCCGGCGGCGACGACTACGTCACCAAGCCCTTCAGCCTCGAAGAGGTGATCGCGCGTCTGCGGGCGATCATCCGCCGCACCGGGCACGCGACGGCCGACGACGGCCAGTCGATCCTGCGGGTCGCCGACCTCACCCTCAACGAGGACAGCCACGAGGTCGTCCGCGACGGCACAGAGATCGAGTTGACCGCGACGGAGTTCGAGCTGCTCCGCTACCTCATGCGCAACGAGCGCCGCGTGCTGTCGAAGGCGCAGATCCTCGACCGGGTGTGGAGCTATGACTTCGGCGGCAAGTCATCCGTCGTCGAGCTCTACATCTCGTACCTGCGCAAGAAGATCGACGCGGGCCGCACTCCGCTGCTGCACACGGTGCGCGGCGTCGGATACATGATCAAGGCCCCTCAGTGAGCCAGACGAGGATGGCCAGACGGCCGATGAGCCTGCAGACCCGGCTGATGACAGCCGTGATCGGCTTCGTCTCGCTCATCCTCGTGATCGTGTCCTTCATCACCACAGCGATCCTGGGGCGCACCCTCGAGGGGCAACTCGAGGAGAACCTCAAGGAGTACTCGATCGCGTTGACGGTGCAGCTGGTCTCGCCGCTGCCCCAGTCCGAGGCGAACGTCGACACGATCTTCGCCGGAGGCCCGTTGAGGGAGCCGGGACTGCTGGTCGCCGTGTCGAGTACCCGAGGCGGCACCAGCGGCATCGTCTTCGAGAACTCGAAAGCCGAGCTGGACGGAAGCTCGCAGACTCTCACCGACGCGCAGCTCGACCAGATCAATGCCGCGCTGAACGGCGCATCGGATGCGACGATCTCGATCGACGGTCTCGGCTCGTACCGGGTCGTGGTCACGACCGCGCACAACGGGGTGAACGTCGTGACGGGCCTCCCGCGCACCGAGATCCAGGCGCAGCTCGCCCAGCTGATCTCCGTGATCGTCCTCGCCACCCTCGGGGGGCTCATCCTGCTCGCCCTCACCACCGCGATCACGATTCGCCTGGGCTTGCGTCCACTGCGTGCCGTCGCCGCCACGGCGACCCGCGTCGCGAATCAACCGCTCGATCGCGGTGAGGTCGAGATCACCGAGCGCGTGCCCGCATCTGAAGCAGACCCTCGCACCGAGACCGGTCTCGTGGGGTCATCGCTCAACAAGCTGCTCGACCACGTCAACACTTCTCTCGCCTCTCGCCAGAAGAACGAAGAGCGGATGCGGCGGTTCGTCGCCGACGCCAGCCACGAGCTGCGCACCCCGCTCTCGTCGATCCGCGGCTACCCCGAGCTGTCGCTCCGCGCTCTCAAGCAGCAGGGGGGAGAAGCGGCGATCGAGAGCACCACGACCTCTCTCGAGCGCATCCAGGCCCAGTCGCTGCGCATGACCAGCCTGGTCGAAGATCTGCTGCTTCTGGCCCGGCTCGACGAGGGTCGCGAACTCGTCTACGGCACCGTAGATCTCACTCAGCTCGCGCTCGAGGGGCTGTCGGACGCGCGTCCGACCGCCGCCGATCACCACTGGAACATCGATGCGCCCGACGACCCCATCGTCATCATCGGCGACGCCGGACGGATGCATCAGGTCGTCGCGAACCTCCTCGCCAATGCCCGCACGCATACCCCCGCCGGAACCTCGATCACCCTGAGCGTTGCTCGCGAGGGCGATGAGGCAGTGCTGCGGGTGCACGACGACGGACCCGGCATCGATCCCGGCGTCCGCGAGGAGCTCTTCGCGCGCTTCGCCCGTGGCGACAGTTCGCGCGCCCGCCAGACCGGCGGCACGGGACTCGGCCTCGCCATCGCGAAGGCGATCGTCGAAGGACACGGCGGCCACATCACCGTGTCGAGCGAACCCGGAGACACGACGTTCACCGTCCGCATCCCGATCAGCCCGACCACCGCCGCAGACTGAGTTCGGCCCCGGTCCGTCGAGCCGTCTGCAGGACCGCGGCACGTCTGCAGGACGAACGGATGACTTCAGCCCTGCATCCGTACTTTCGTCCTGCAGACGTGCATGCCCGGTTCGGTGCCGCTCGGTCCCGCAGTCCCGTCTGCAGGACCAGGGCACGTCCGCAGGACGAACGGATGACTTCAGCCCTGCATCCGTACTTTCGTCCTGCAGACG
>NZ_JAGGPD010000583.1 GCF_018613995.1 Microbacterium sp. ISL-103
CACGATGAAGTGGTCGTCATCGATCAGGGCGAAGGCCTGCGCGGCTCCTTGAAGGGAATCGAGGCGCTGCCATGTTCCTTCGTTTTTCTGCGACCAGAGGACCCCGTCCGTTCCGATTCCTGCGAGCGAGCCATCGGGTCGCGCGTCCAGCGTGTAGAGCAGGGGGGCGCCGGCGACGGGCGTGAAGGTGGCACCGTTATCGGTGCTGAGCAGCAAACCTTCTTCCGCGGCCGCGTAAAGACCATCGCCGGTGGCTGCGAGGTCTGCGGCGGCAAGTGTTGCGCCGCGGGTCCATTCGCGACCGTCGTCGGCGCTGATGAGCAGGTCGATCCCGTCGGACGCAATCCCGTAAAGAGTGCCGTCAGGCCCGGCGGTCAGGACATGGAAGTCCGTGGTGCCGTTGAGAGCGATCGGTGACCAGGTTTCCCCGAAGTCGTCACTGCGAATGACTCCGAGGTTGGGTGAGCCGAGCTCTGAAGGTGTCTGCGTGCCCGGGTGCCCGGATGCGAAGAGGGCATCGTCGAGGACGGTGAAGCCCATCGCGTCGAAGTCGTGGCCTCCGATGGGACCGGCGATCGCACCCTCGGGCGTGAGGGTGAAGATTCCCCCGTGGGTAGCTACGAAGAGGTTCTCACCGCGCGGGTCAACGGCAACGCCGTGAATGTGTTCGATGACGGGCGGAACGGCATCAGGGCTCGAGGACTGTGGTGCGGCGCATCCGGTGAGAGCGATGGCTACGAGAGTGATCGCGAAAGCGGGTAGAAGTGAGTAGCGGTTCATAGGACTCCGAATTGAAGAAGTGCAAGCGGGTGCGCGCGGTACGCGAATGAGAGTCGCGACATGGCGCCAGCGCGGTGGCGTGGGTTAATGCGAGAAGGCCAGTTCGGGGGTGCGGGCGAGCGCCGCACCCCCGAAGGTGGATCAGAGTGCGTCGAGGAGATCTTTCATCGTGGCGATCTCCGTGGTCTGCGCCTCGATGATCGTCTCGGCCAGAGCGACCGCGTCGCTGTTCTGGCCGTTGTCGACCTCTTCTTGGGCCATCTCGACGGCACCCTCGTGGTGCTGGATCATCTGCTCGAGGAACAGGCGGCTGGCGTCCGCACCGGTGGCATCCTCGAGAGCCTGCATGTCCTCTTCGGACATCATGCCGCCGCCGTGATCCATTCCCTCCATGTCGGAAGTGTCAGCGCCCCACTCTTCGAGCCACTGGTCCATCTTCTGGATCTCGGGCTCCTGCGCGGCCTTGATCTCTTCCGCAAGGGCGACGACACGTTCGTCGACGCCCTCCTTGCTGAGAAGCATGTCGGACATGTCGATGGCCTGGGCGTGGTGCTCCTTCATCATGCTGGCGAACATGATGTCGGCGTCATTGGCGTCCGCGGAGGCCGGGGCGGAGCTGCTGCTTTCGTGGTTCATGCCGGGCATGTCGCCGCCGGAGGTGTTACCGGCGCAGCCGGCGAGTCCAAGCACTGCAGCGAGGGTGAGTGCGGCAGTCGCCGCAAAACGGGTCTTCATGATGTGTTCTCCAAAAAGTCGATCATGGTGCCCAGCGAGAGAGGCTGGGCGAGGGCGTTACCCGCAGAAGGCGGGCGCGCCTGCCATCACGTGCGACTGATGCAGAGAACGGTGAGAGACGGAGGCCGCAACGGATGCAGCGCATCCCGGAGGTGTAGGCGGGACACGGGCGTTCCCGGGGAGTGCGCGACGGCTCGCCACCAGGCGGACGGCCGGGCGAGCAGCAGGACGGCAATGAGGAGCGCGAGAACGCAGGCCATCCACGCCATGCCTTGATCGTCAGAACACGTGGCGCACCCCGCCTCGTCCACCGCTGCGGCGTCGCCTAAGGCGTGTGCGGGGTGAGCGTCGGCATGCGCAGGTGCGACGGCGATGGTCTCACTGTGCCCGGAGGGCATGGTGTGCGTGTTCATCGAGTGCATCGCCAGAAGCCCGAAGATCACGGAAAAGGCGACGGCGACGACGGTCAGGAGGGTGCGGGTGAGGGTGCGCTGGTCATGCACGCGCCGTGCGATCGTCATCAACACTGTCCCACCTCCCTGTCTTCCAGGGTACGTCGCCGCCGCCCATGCGCCTACTTGTCGACGACGGCGTCCGGGCTGAGGTTCAGCCGTCGCAGCAACTGCGCATTCAGCGCGACAACGATCGTGGACAGCGACATCAACACCGCACCGACCGACATCGGCAACACGAACCCGACGGGGGCGAGCACACCGGCAGCCAACGGCACCGAGAGAAGGTTGTACCCGGCAGCCCACCAGAGGTTCTGTTTCATCTTCCGGTAACTGGCGCGCGACAGCTCGATCACGGAGATCACCGATCGGGGGTCGTCGCTGGCGAGGATGACACCCGCGGAGGCGATCGCGACGTCCGTTCCGGCACCGATCGCAATCCCCACGTCCGCCTGGGCGAGGGCGGGGGCGTCGTTCACGCCGTCACCGACCATCGCGACCTTGCGGCCTTCGTTTTGCAGTTCTTTCACCTTGGAAGCTTTGTCCTCCGGACGGACCCCGGCGAAGTACCGGTCGATACCCAGCTCGCCGGCGACGGACGCGGCGACCGCATCAGCGTCACCGGTGATCATGACCACCCGCACGCCGCGCTCGTGAAGCGCATCGACCGCGTGACGCGACTCGGAGCGGATCTCATCGGCGAGGCGCAGCGCACCCGTTACCTGACCGTCGATGAGCACGTGGAGGATGATCGCACCCTCACCGCGCCACTCATCGGCTACCGGCAGCTCGGTGGCGTGTTCTTGCTCGAGCATGTATGGGCCACCGACCTGCACGACGTGTCCGTCGACACGGGCACGCACCCCAACGGCGGGGGAGGATTCAAAATCGGTCGATCGCGGAACGGTGAGGTTCTTCTCTTTCGCTGCGTTGACGATCGCACGGGCGAGGGGGTGCTCGGAGTCCGCTTCCGCGGCCGCCGCCCACGCGAGCAGCTGATCGGCATCGGACCCTGTGCCGGGATCGATCGCGGTCACGGCGGGGGTGCCCTTGGTGAGGG
>NZ_JAGGPD010000584.1 GCF_018613995.1 Microbacterium sp. ISL-103
GCCGTCGGCGCGGAAGGAGTCGTCGTCAAGACTCTCGCAGACCTCGACCGGCTCGCATCCTGGGCCGACGAAGACGCCACGACCCGCAGGTTCCTGCTGCTCGACCTGCGCATCTCCGGCGACGTGATCGCGCCGTACCAGCAGGAGATCATCCGCGTGAATTCGTGAGGTGCGCAGTCGCCAGGCTCCTGCTGCGTTAGCCTTCCGGGATGCCTGCCATCCGCAACATCGCCGTCGGTCTGCCTGTGAAAGACGGGCATGTGCTCGCTCTCGAAGGGCATGATCGCTCGCGCGAGCTCGACTTCCTGCGCGCGATCGGCGGCGGCATCGAGTTCGGCGAGACCGCGGCGGATGCTCTGCGCCGGGAGTTCATGGAAGAACTCGGCGTCGCACTCGACAGCGCCGAGCCGCTCGGCGTCTTCGAGAACATCTTCACGTACGAGGGTGCGCCCGGCCACGAGATCGCCCACGTCTTCGCGGTGACGTCTGCCGAACTCGATGACGTGCCCCTCGACGCGGAACTCCGCATCCTCGATGAGGGCAGCCCGGTGCGCTGGGTGCCCATCGCAGACATCGCGTCCGGCATCCGCGTGCTGTTCCCTGTGGGCGCGCCGGAGTCACTTCGCGCGCTCACCGCCCGCTGAGTCCGGGTCGGGGCGGCCCGGGCTGTGCTCGGTCGGGCCTGCGCTCTCAGGCCTGCGCTCTCAGGCCTGCGCACTCAGGCCTGCGCGCCATAGTCGGGCAGCTCCTGCAGCGTCCAGGTGTTGCCGTCGGGGTCGTCGAACGTCACGAATCGCCCCCAGTCCTGCTCGTCGACGCCCTGCGCGTCGACGTCGAGTGCCCGAAGGTGCGCGAGCGCCTCGTCGGCATCCGGAACGACCACCTGGATCGTGTTCTGCTGCCCCGGCAGAAGCCCCTCGCCCAGGTTGGTGCCGAACGCGATCGAACAGGCCGACCCCGGCGGTGTCATCTGCACGAACCTCAGGCCCTCGTAGGGCACCTGATCGTGATCGGCATGAAAGCCGATCTTCTCGTAGAACTCCTTCGACCGGTCGACATCCGAGACCGGGACGAAGATCAGCTCGATCTTCCAATCCATCACGCGCTCCTCTTGTCGGGGCACCTTCGCCCATCGGCCCTCAGGCTACGCGGGGCCTCCGACACTCACCAGAGGCTCTCACCCACCGACACAAGCCCACACGACGGAGTCAGGATGCCGGCAGCAGCGCTCCGTCGAAGAACGAGCCCAGCTCGTCCACGGCATCCAGCGGCAGGATCGCGGCGACGTACTGGTCGGGACGCACGACGACGACGACGCCGTCGCGCGCGAGTTCCCGCGCCTCGAAGATGTCGGTCTCGGTCCACTTCGAGGGGCCCGCGGCATAGACCTTCTCCCAGTCGGTGAGGCCGAGCGGCCCCGTCTTCGGCTGGAACAGCGCGGGAGCGGACGTGACCTCGACCTCTTCGTGGGGCTGCTGATAGATCGCCTTCACGTCGAACACGGAATCGGAGTCGGCATCCGCCCGGGTGAACCGCGAGAACACCGGAGCAGCCTCCGCCGCCCACGCGTCGAGGCTCGCTGTGTCGCGACCCGCGAAGGCGTCGACCCGCCAGCGACCGCCAGCCTTG
>NZ_JAGGPD010000040.1 GCF_018613995.1 Microbacterium sp. ISL-103
CGGAGTCGACCCCGAGGTGCTCCCGACGGTGTCGGTGAGCGTCGCCCACTACGAGCAGCCCGGGGAACTCGCCCGCACGCTGGCTGCCCTGTCGATGCAGGACTATCCGCGCGCGCCTCCCGAGATCGTCGTCGCCGACGACGGTTCGGCGGGCGACGTCCACGTGCCCGACGGGGTGATCCTCGCCCGTCAGGAAGACCGGGGCTTCCGCCTGGCGTCCGCCCGCAACCTCGGCGTGCGCGCGAGCAGCGGCGACGTGCTGTGCTTCCTCGATGCCGACACCGCGCCCGAGCCCGGGTACGTCCGCGCCCTCACCCGGCTGCCTGCCCTGCTGCCCGAGGCCGTCACCGTGGGCCGCCGTCGGCACGCCGATTTCTCGGGCCTCGCCCACGACGTGCCCGTGCTCGACGCGGTGGCCGGCCGTGAGCTGCCCGAACCGCCCTGGCTCGCCGATGAGTATGCGCGCAGCCGCGATCTGCGAGACGCCGACGACCGCTCCTACCGGTTCGCGATCGGCGCGGTCGTCGCATGCTCGCGCAGGCTGTTCGACGAGGTCGGCGGGTTCGACGAGTCCTTCTCGACCTATGGCGGGGAGGACTGGGAGTGGGCGCACCGCATGTGGCAGGCGGGCGCCGTGCTCGCTCACGTGTCGACAGCCGTGGCATGGCACGACGGGCCCGACTGGGTCGGGCGCGGCGATGCGGCGCTCGACCGCGCGAACGCCCAGACCATGCGGCTGCTGTCATCGATTCCCGTCGCAGGTTCCGCCCCGCGTGGCCTCCTGTCGCAGGAGCCCGACCTCGTCGTGTGGATCCGCGGATCGCACACTCCCGAGGCTCTGTTCGTCGCCGTCGATTCGATCGTCGCCGCCTTTCCCCAGGCGCGGGTGATCGTGGATGACGGAGCGGTCGGCCTCGTCGACGACCCGCGCATCGTGGTCGGCGGAGACCCGCCGGATGCCCGTGTGACCTGGGAGATCGAGCGGCCCGTCGTCGTTCTCGACCCGGCCGTGCTCGCAGAGAGCATTGCGAGCCTCGGCGCGGGCGATGTAGGAACCGTCGATCTCGTCGATGTCGACGGTGCGTCGCTGGGGGTGGTGCGTTCGCGGCGCGCGATTCGTCGAGCCCGACGATGGGGCACCGACGAGGGGTTCGAGACTCGGCGAGTCGTCGCAACGGGCATCCATCGTCTGCGTGCCACGCCTCGGGTGTCGGCCTGGCTCGGCGGCTGGGGTGGCAGGGACGAGTTCTGCTGAGGCTGACCAGCACGAGGCGTAGGGTCGATGGCATGCGCCCCCGACCCCTGCTCGTCTACGACGGCGACTGCGCGTTCTGCACCACCTGGGTGCAGCGACTCGAGCGCTGGCTGGGCAGGTTTCCCGAGGCCCAGCCGTGGCAGTGGCTCGACCTCGATGAGCTCGGATTGAGCTCCGCAGACGTCACCCACTACGTCTGGCTGCTGGTCGGAGATCGCAGATTCCGGGGTCATGAGGCCTTCGCCGCCCTGCTGCGGATGCAGCGTTCGCAGGCTCTGCGGTTCGTCGGTCAGCTGCTCGTGACGCCTCCGTTCTCCTGGGCTGCGGCGCTCGGATACTCGCTGATCGCCCGTTTCCGGCATCGGCTTCCGGGTGGCACGCCCGCGTGTGCGTTGCCTCGAAGCTGAGTACACGACGATGCACTGCAGGCCGAGCACGCGGTTGTCAATACCCTGCGCCGGACGGCACCTGTTTCCTAGGCTGTCAGGACGTCCCCCTCGCGCTGCGCCGCTGGCACCCCGCGACCGCCGTCGAGGACGAAGCGTATGAGGAGCATGATGGGCAGGTTCGTTTATGAAGGCACGACCCGGATCGACATCGAAGACCGTGCTCTGACGCACCTGCAACTCGTGATCACCGCGAAGCTGCGTCGTGGCGAGGCGTTCAACTTCAGCTGGCGCGAGGACCAGAGCATCGGAGGAGGCCGCACGACGGTGTGGCTCCACCCCGGCTCGTCCCTGGTCTATCGATTTCTCGGCAGCCGGCAGCCGTCGATCAACCGACGCTGGATCGACGCGCTCGCCTACACCGCGAACGCGCCCTCGGGGCTCTACCTCGTGTCGGAACCGACCGAGATGTCAGCGGGCGAGAAGCACGGCGTGCCCGCAGACCTCTGAGCCCGTCGCCGGACGTGGCGGGCCTCGTGCCCGAGGAGTCAGGGAGGACGCGTACAGTTCTCATCATGGGAACACTGGAGTACAACAGTTCGCGGCCTGCGATCGAGATCGAAGACGCGACTCTGGCGCACCTGAAGATCGTGATCGGAACGAAGCTGCGTCGCAACGAGAGCTTCATGATGACCTGGCTGCCGAAGCCTGACGGATCGTCGGGCCGCCAGACCATCTGGGTGCATCCGAGCATCCCGCTGCACCTCGAGTTCGATGAGCCGACGATGCCGCCGATCGACGCCAAGCGGGTCGCTCACATGATGGATCAGTTGAACTCGCGCGGCGAGCTCGTGCTCGATCAGCTCTAGAGCAGCCCCCGTCGGGCAGCTGCGAGAGGTCAGAGCACGTCGTAGTATCCGCCGAAGGGAAAGTCGACGTCTCCCGTGTCGCGCTCGTCGAAGAGCACCGTCGCCACATGCGTGGAAACCCGCGAGTGCGGAGTGATCAGGATGCTCACCTGGCGATTGCCGACGACCACGAAGTCGACGAAGGTGCCCGCGGTCTTAACCGCGTCTTCGATGCGGTGTTTCAGCCTCGCGAGGTCCTGATCCTGAGCGAGCAGGTAGGTCACCCCGTCGGCCACGATCGCCGTCTGCACCATCGTCTTCTGTTCCGCCATGCATTCCACACTAAAACGCGCGGCGAAAACCGCCAAAGCCGCGCTATCAGCCATTCGGCCTGCGGGCAAGGGGCGCACGGATCCGTGGGAACTGCTTTAGAACGGAACCATGCAGGCGATCGTGTAGGGCGGAGAAGAGTTTCTGACAGGAGACGAGATCGCTGACGCGCTGCTTTCCTACGGGCGTGCATTGGGAGACGAGGGGCGCGCTGAACTCGTCGAGATTCCGGTGCGCGAGCAGGACGGAGCGATCGTCGCAGCCACGTTCTTGATCGGTCCCGCCAGCCAGATCGTGGCGAAGGTGGTGCTCGACGCCGGCTCAGAGCTCGAGGACGCCGAGCTGGTCGAGCGGTTGCGAGCCCTGACGCGAGGCGTCGAGTCTCCGGAGGGCGGCGCGCTCGAGATGCCCGACACCGAGACGTATCACCTCGACTGAGACGTGCTCACTCGTGCTCGGGCAGGATCGGGCTCGACCATCCGAGATCGCGGCCCATCTGCGCTGCGCGCGAGACGGATGCCGCCCCGAATCGATCGTGCAGAGTGTCCAGCACCGAGTCGAGCCGCTCGTCATCGCCCCAGTCGATCGGCAGCTCGGGCTGCGTGCTGTCAGAGCTGTCGAGGTGCGACAGTGAAAGCCCGATCAGGGTGATGCCGCGCTCGGCGATCTCGGGGCCGGCGGCTGTGAGCAGTGTGCGAGCGACCGAGAGCAGGATCGCCGTGCGATCGGTGGGGGAGCCCAGGGTGCGCGACCGGGTCGCCTTCGCGAAGTCACCGAAGCGCAGGCGCAGCACCACCGAGCGGCAGACCCGGTCTCCTTCGCGCAGCCGCCGAGCGAGTCGGTCGACGATCTGCGTCAGGATCAGGTCGAGCTCGTCGGCCGATCGCGCCTGACGGCCGAGAGCGCGCTGCGAGCCGATCGAGCGGTGGCGCCGGGTCGTGTCGACCGGGCGCGGGTCTCGCAGGCGAGCGAGAGCATGCAGGTGGGCGCCGACGGCCGTGCCCAGCATGCGCTCGGCCGTGGCCGCCTCGAGTTCGGCCAGCTGGCCGACGGTGCGGATGCCGTAGCGCTGCAGCTTCTCGGCGGTGACCGCGCCGACACCCCACAGGCGCTCGACCGGCAGGGGAAGCAGGAATTCCTCTTCTCGTTCCGGCTCGACCACGAGCAGCCCGTCGGGCTTGCTGACGGCGCTCGCCACCTTGGCGAGGAACTTCGTGCGAGCGACGCCGACGGAGATCGCCAAGCCGACCTCGGCGCGCACCCGCTCGCGCAGCCGGATCGCGACCTCTTCGGGGGTGCCGACGATGCGTCGCAGTCCACCGACCTCGAGGAACGCCTCGTCTATCGAGAGCCCTTCGACGAGCGGCGTCGTGTCGCGGAAGATCGCGAACACGTCTGCGCTGGCCGCTGAGTAGGCGTCCATGCGCGGGGGCACGACGACGGCATCCGGGCAGATCTGCAGGGCCTGTCGACCGCCCATCGCCGTGCGCACTCCGCGAGCCTTGGCCTCGTAGCTCGCGGCCAGCACGACGCCGCCGCCCACGATGACCGGCCTGCCGCGCAGCTCCGGCGCATCACGCTGTTCGACCGAGGCGTAGAAGGCGTCGAGGTCGGCGTGCAGCACTGTGGCTTCGCCCCGCATCCCGTCCTCCCCTCGACGTGCAGATCGTCGCACGTGCCGGGGACATCGCTCAGGCGGCGATGAGGCGGGATGACAGAGCGCGGATCCGCTGGCAGAGGACGTCGAAGGCCGTGTCGAACGCGGCGGCAGTGCCGATCCGGGCGGGGTCGCGCACCGACCAGTGCAGGTCGTCGGGCGTGATCAGGCGTTCGTGCGCGTCGTCGCAGACCGTGATCACCAGGTCCTCGTCGGCGCGCACCTCGTCGACGTGACGCGGCGGTCGGTCGTGGTCGATGACGAGCCCGTGCCGCTCGGCTGCCGCCAGAGCTTCGGGGTTGACGGCCGAGGCGGGCTGAGTGCCTGCCGAGGCGACGTCTATCGTGCTCACGTCGCGCCAGATGACCTCGGCGAGCTGCGATCGCGCGGAGTTCGCCGTGCAGACGAACAGCACCCGCCGCGGGGGAGTGACGCTGGGCGGCGCGAGCGTGTCGAAGACCTCGGGGCGGAGGCCGATGTAGCTGCGTCTGCGGTCGAACTCCGAGCGGGTGCGCGTGATGATCCGAGACGACTCGAGCACGCCGAGATGGTGCGCGATCAGATTCGAGCGCAGATCGAGCGCGGTGCCGATCTCCGACGACGAGAGGTCTCCGAGCGTGAGCAGGTCGACGATGCGCAGGCGCGTCTGATCGGCGAGGGCGGCGAAGATCGCCGCGCGGCGCTCGAGATCAGTCATCATCCCCATCCATATCACGGGATGCGGGATGTGTCCACGGGTATTGACTCAATCCGCGCTGACCATATTCTGGTCGTCGCGAGACCGCGGACGCGGCCTCGGAGAGGAATGGACATATGGGTATCGGAAGCGGCATCGCGCTCTTCGTCATCGGAGCGATCCTCGTCTTCGCACTCAACATCGACACCGGCGGCTACGTCGATCTCGATCTGATCGGCTACATCCTCATGGGCGCCGGAGTCGTCGTCTTCCTGATCAGTCTCATTCTCGTGATGCGCAGCCGTCGCACCGAGACCGTCGACCGCACCGCCGTCGATCCTGCGACCGGCGAGCGAGTGACCCGTCGCAGCATCCGCAACAACGAACCCCTCGCCTGATGTCGGCGTGACCGAGGTCACGCGCGGCACCGGCGCGGTCGTCGTCGGTGTCGCTGCGACCCTGGCGTTCGTCGTGCTCCGGGCCGTCGTCGCTTTCGGCGGACACGAGCCGCTGGCCGTCGACGTCTGGTGGCACGATCTCATGGTCGCGCTCAGCAGTGACGTCTGGATCGTGGTCGCGTGGGTCCCCGCCGTCGTCGGCGGCACCGTCGGCATGATCGTCGTCGGAGCGCTCCTGATCCTCGCCTTCCTGTGGCGAGGCAGGCGGTGGGATGCGGCGACCCTGGCGATCGCGATGGTCGCCGTCGTCGCGATCGGCGCGACCATGGCGGCGGTGATCGGCCGGACACGCCCCACCGACTCGCTCGCAGAGAGCGTCGCGACCTCGTTCCCCTCGGGGCACACCGCGGTCGCGACGACGGTGGTGGTGGTCCTCGGCCTCCTGCTGCGCCGCTGGTACATCTGGGTGCTGGGCGCCGCCTGGGTCATCGTCATGATGTGGAGTCGCACCTACCTGCATGCCCACTGGCTCAGCGACGTGGTCGCCGGGATGCTCGAGGGGATCGCCGTCGCGACGGTCGTCTGGGCATGCGTCACGGCAGTCCGAGCGCGTCGCCTCGCTCGCACTCGAAGCAGCGCGGCCACCCGTGAAGAACCTCCTGTCCTCGAAGCACCGATCGAAAGCACCTCGAACCCATGAACACCCAGAATTCCGCCGCCTCCACCGCGAGAGCCGCGCAGGACTCGAAGTCCTTCCGCATCCTGGCCCGTGTCGGCTACGTCGTGCTCGGCATCCTGCACATCCTCATCGGCGCGATCGCGATCTCGATCGCGACCGGCGGAGGCGGCGAGAACGCCGACCAGGGCGGGGCGATGCAGAAGATCCAGCAGTCGCCGGCGGGAGTCTTCCTGCTGTGGCTGATCGTGCTCGGACTGCTCGCGCTCGCGATCTGGCAGATCGCCGAGGCCGTGGTGGAGCGTGATCCCGATTCGAAGAAGAAGTGGGCGCATCGGGCGAAGTTCCTGGGCACCGCTGCCGCGTACCTCGCGATCGGCGCGACCGCGCTGGTCTATGCGCTGGGCGGTCAGTCGCAGTCGTCCGAGTCCTCGCAGTCGTTCAGCGCGAAGCTGCTGGCGGTGCCCGCTGGCGTCGTGCTGCTCGTGCTGGTGGGCGTGGGAGTGGCCGTGATCGGTGCCGCCTTCATCGTGCGGGGCATCACGCAGGCCTTCATGAAGAACCTCTCGGCTCCCGGAGGCACGGCGCGCTCGGGAATCGTGGCCTTCGGAACCGCCGGCTACATCGCCAAGGGCATCGCGGTGGGTGTCGCCGGAGTGCTGTTCGTGATCGCTGCGCTCACTCACGACCCCGAGACCGCGGGCGGCCTGGATTCCGCTCTGCGCACTCTGGCGGGGCTTCCGTTCGGCGCGATCATCCTCTGGGTCGTCGGTGCCGGCCTCGCCCTCTACGGGCTGTTCTGCTTCGCTCGTGCCCGCTACGCCCGGATGTGAGCCGACGCTCGACTCGCATCCGGCCGCATCTATCGAACCGCATCCGACCGCGCAACCCTCGGTGGGCAATCCGTGGATCCGACCATGATGGATGCATGAAGATCGTCTCCTACGCAGGCCAACAGCTGGTCACCACCGACGACGTGGCGGACTCGCTCGTCACCCTCCCCGCAGCCGTCGCCAAGGAGGGCGAGGCCGATGCGGTCGAGATCCCCATCCTCGTCGGCGGCCGCGAGGACTGCGCCGATCTGGTGATCGGGGTGGGGAACGACCTGCTGGTCGGGCCGCACGAGTTCCACGACCCCGAGCCAGACTTCAGCGAGCACGCCGCGAGGCTGCAGGCACACCGCCTCTATCCCGAGACGGTCGAGACCGACGACGATGGTGCGCACGACTGGCACCTCGACGTCGATCTCGACATCGACAGCTCGACGGCGACTCAGCACTGACCCGCGAGCACTCCTACAGCTCGGTCGTCAGCAGCACCTTCGTGGCACGACGCTCGTCCATCGCCCTGTAACCGTCAGCCGCCTCTTCGATCGGCAGGGTGAGGTCGAACACGATGCCCGGGTCGATCCGGTCGCTCATGATCAGGTCGATCAGCTCGGGCAGGAAGCGGCGCACCGGTGCGGGGCCGCCCAGCAGGCTGACGGTCGAGAAGAAGAGGTCGAGGCCGTCGAGCTCGACGCCATGGCTGACGCCGACATAGCCGACGTGGCCACCGGGACGCGTGGCGTGGATCGCCTGCATCATCGACTCCTGGGTTCCGACCGCTTCGACGGTCGAGTGCGCGCCGTATCCGCCCGTGAGCTCTTTGATCTTCGCGACCCCCGCGTCGCCGCGCTCCTCGACGATGTCGGTCGCACCGAACGTCGTCGCGAGCGCCTGGCGGTCGGCGTGACGCGACATCGCGATGATGCGCTCGGCGCCCAGCTGCTTGGCGGCGAGGATGGCGAGCAGTCCGACGGCCCCGTCTCCGACGACGGCCACGGTCTTGCCGGGACCCGCCTCGGCGGCGACGGCCGCGAACCATCCGGTGCCCAGCACGTCGGATGCGGCGAGCAGGCTGCGGGTCTGGGCGGGGGTCGGGTCGCCCTCGACCTTCACGAGGGTGCCGTCGGCGAGAGGGATGCGCGCATAGTCGGACTGCGTGCCGACGCCGCCCATCATCACCTGGTGGATGCAGCGCGACTGGAACCCGGCCCGGCAGATCTCGCAGGTGTTGTCCGAGGCGACGAAGGACCCGACGACGAAGTCGCCGACCGAGATGTCTCGCACCTCGTCGCCGATCTCCTCGACGACGCCGATGTACTCGTGGCCCATCGCGGTGGGGCCGTTCACCGGCTCGATGCCACGGTAGGGCCAGAGGTCCGACCCGCAGATGCACGCGGCGGTGACGCGGATGATCGCATCGGTGGGCTCGACGATCGTCGGCGTGGGGATGTCGTCGACTCGGACGTCTCCGGGGGCGTGCATGATGACGGCGCGCATGGTCGCGGCGCGCGTGGGCTCTGTGCGCATGATGTCTGTGCTCATGGCGTCCACTCTGCCCCTCTCGGGGCGCGCGAGGGAGTCCCTGTCGAGGGGTGTACTGCGAGAACCTCCCTCGGGGCAGCGCTCGGGGGTAGCGTCCTGAACATGGACAACAGATCCGAGGTGCGCGAGTTCCTGATGACGCGTCGTGCTCGCGTGACGCCCGAGTCGGTCGGGCTCGTGGCAGGGGCGAACCGGCGCGTCGAGGGGCTGCGGCGCAGTGAGGCGGCGGCGCTCGCCGGAGTCAGCGTCGAGTACTACGCCAAGCTCGAGCGCGGCGCGATCGCCGGCGCCTCCGCCGCCGTGCTCGATTCCCTGGCATCCGCCCTGCAGCTCGACGACGCCGAACGTGCTCATCTTCTCGACCTGGCGCGCGCCGCCGACGGCATCCCCTCGAGCGGTCGCTCACGGCGTCGCTCGGTGAAGCCGTCGGTCCCGCGACCCAGCCTGCAGTGGACGCTGTCGGCGATCACCGACGCCATCGCGTTCGTGCGCGACCCGCGGCAGAACCTCGTCGCGGTGAACGAGCTCGGCCGGGCCTTCTATTCCCCCGTGATCGGCGACGGCGGTCGCACGCCGAACCTCGCGCGGTTCCAGTTCCTCGACCCCGCGTCGCGGGATTTCTACCCCGACTGGGATCTGTTCGCCGAGATGTGCGTGGCGATCATGCGTGCCGAGGCGGGCCGCGATCCGCACGACAAGGGCCTGCAGGATCTCGTGGGTGAGCTGTCGACCCGCAGCGACACGTTCCGTCGGCTGTGGGCGGCGCATGACGTGCGCATCCACGGTGCCGGCACGAAGCGCTTCCAGCATCCTGTCGTGGGCGAACTCACCCTCGCCTATGAAGAGCTCGCCCTCACCGCCGAGCCGGGCAACGTGATGCTCGTCTACTCGGCCGAACCGGGATCGCCCTCGGCCGAGCGCCTCGCGCTGCTCGCGTCGTGGTCGATGGAGCATGCGGGGGCAGCCGCGGTGCACGACGAGACCAGCGCATGATGGTTGCCTCGGGTCGATAGTTGCACTTCTGCAACTAAAAGGCGTATAGTTGATTCTTATCAACTTTCTACACAGGAGATTTCACTGTGACTCACGTCTCACCCACTTCCGCAGCTGAGCCCACGCGCTCGCCGCGCGAGGTCTTCACCGCGATCTCCGGGCTCGTCGTCGGCATGTTCGTCGCCGTGCTCTCGGGCACCGTCGTGTCGACCTCGATGCCGGTCATCATCGCCGACCTCGGCGGCACCCAGTCCCAGTACACCTGGGTCATCACGGCCAGCCTTCTGGCCACGGCCGTCTCGACCCCCATCTGGGGCAAGCTCGCCGACCTCGTCGATCGCAAGATCCTCGTGCAGCTCTCGCTCATCATCTTCACCGTCGGCACGGTGATCGCCGGGTTCTCGACCGACACCAACATGCTGATCGCCGTCCGTGTGATCCAGGGCATCGGCGTCGGCGGTCTCATGTCGCTCGTCATGATCGCGGTGGCCCTCATCATCTCGCCGCGTGAGCGCGGCAAGTACATGGGCGTCGTCGGCGGCATCATGGCCCTCGGCACGATCGGCGGCCCGCTGCTCGGCGGACTCCTCACCGACGTCTGGGGCTGGCGCTCCAACTTCTTC
>NZ_JAGGPD010000585.1 GCF_018613995.1 Microbacterium sp. ISL-103
CTTACCGTGGTCGACGTGACCCATGACGGTGACCACGGGAGGACGGATCTCGAGGTCGTCCTCGCTCGCCTCCTCGAGCTCCTGCTCGAGGTTGAGACCGAAGCCCTCGAGGAGCTCCTTGTCTTCGTCCTCGGGCGAGACCATCTGGATCTTGTAGCCAAGCTCGGCACCCAGGACCTCGAACGTCGCCTCGTCCAGCGACTCGGTGGCCGTGGCCATCTCGCCGAGGTTGAAGAGGATCGTCACGAGGGTTCCCGGCTGGACGTTGTAGCCCGTCAGGGTCTCGATCTTGTCGGCGAAGTCCGAGATCGACGCGCCGCGGCGCATGCGGATGATCTCCCCGTTACCGCGGGTGACGTTGACGCCACCGACGACCGGGGCGCTCCGCATCTCGAATTCCTGCCGCTTCGCCCGCCGCGACTTGCGCTGCTTGCTCTTGCCGCCGCCCTTGCCGAAGGCACCGGCGGTACCTCCACCAGGACCACGGCCACGACCGCCGCCGCCACCGGGGCGACCTGCGAATCCGCCACCAGGACGAGCACCGGGGCCCGCACCGGGTCCACCGGCACCGCCGGGACGACCGGGGCCGCCGGGACGCTGCTGGAACGGTGCACCACCGGGACGACCACCCTGACCACCGCGCGGGGCGCCGGGACGGGGGGAACCGGGACGAGGTGCACCCGGACGCGGGGCGCCGGGACGCGGAGCCTGCGGACGCGGGATGTTACCCGGCGTCGGGCGCTGGCCCATGCCCTGCGCCGAGGCGAAGGGGTTGTTTCCCGGACGCGGGCCGGTGGGACGCTGTCCCATGCCCTGCGCGGAGGAGAACGGATTGTTGCCGGGGCGCGGGGCGCCCGGCTTGGGCGCTCCGCCGTCGGCCGGCTTCGCCGCATCGGGGCCAGGTGCGGCCGCTGCGGTCTCGGCCTGAGCCTCGGGGGCGGCAGCGGGTGCCGGAGCCGCAGTCGCCTGAGCCTCGGGGGCCGGGGCTGCAGCGGGTGCTTCCGGAGCCGGAGCCGGCTTCGGGCCGGGCTTCGGGCCCGGGGTCGGTGCGCCGGACGCAGCGGCGCCGGTCTTGGCGGCACCGGGCTTGGCAGCACCGGGCTTTGCCGAACCGGACTTCGCAGCAGGCTTCGCCGCTGCCGGAGCGGCATCGGCCGAGGCCTTCAGCGAGGCATCCGACTCGATGGCAGCGCGAAGCTTTCGCGCCACCGGGGGTTCGATGGTCGAAGAGGGGCTCTTGACGAACTCTCCGAGTTCCTTGAGCTTTGCAAGTGCGATCTTGCTGTCGACGCCGAGTTCGGCGGCGATCTCGTGTACGCGTGGTTTACCAGCCACAATTCTCCTGTCTGGGGTCGGTCCACCCAGACAGGGCAGACCACTAGTCGCGGACGGGTCTCATTTCGAGCCGTTCACTTTGTTTCCATAGCCGTTCAGCCTTTGTTTCTTGGTGGGTACTGTTCGATGATCCGCGTGTCCAGATCGCTGGAGACGCGCAGTGCTCGTCCGAATGCTCGGCGCCGCAGGGCGGCCTCCATGCACTCGGGTGTCGGATGCACCCACGCGCCGCGCCCCGGCAGGACGGAATTCTCATCTATGACGAGGATGTCGTTCTGCGACACCACCCTGAGAAGGGCGGAGCGGGAAGCACGCGGGCGACAGCCGACGCACGTTCGTACGGGTTCCATCTTACACCTGTGTTCCCATCCGACTCACGCGGGGTGGCGCGAGTCGGATGTGACGAGCGGTCAGTCCAGGACGCTGTCGGGCTGGATGTCGAGCTTCGCGCCGGTCAGCTTGGCAGCCAGACGGGCGTTCTGGCCCTCCTTGCCGATGGCGAGCGACAGCTGGTAGTCGGGCACCAGAGCGCGCACGGCCTTCGTGTTGGCGTCGAGGATGAAGGCACTCGTGACCTTCGCGGGCGACAGGGCATTGGCGACGAACGCCGCGAGCTCGGGATCGTGATCGACGATGTCGATCTTCTCGCCGGACAGCTCCTCGGTGACGGCGCGCACGCGGCGCCCCATCTCGCCGATGCAGGCACCCTTGGCGTTGATCGCCGGGTCGTTCGCCCTGACGGCGATCTTCGTGCGGTGCCCGGCCTCACGGGCGAGCGAGACGATCTCGACCAGCCCGGCGGCGATCTCGGGCACCTCGAGTGCGAACAGCCTGCGGACGAGGCCCGGGTGCGTGCGCGAGACGGTGATCTGCGGCCCCTTCAGCCCCTTGGCGACGCTCGTGACGTACACGCGCAGTCGCGAGCCGTGGGTGTACTCCTCACCGGGCACCTGCTCCTCGGGTGGAAGGATCGCTTCGACAGCTCCCAGATCGACGTGGATCATGCGCGGGTTGGGCCCCTGCTGGATCACGCCGGCGACGATGTCGCCTTCCTTGTCCTTGAAGTCGCCGAGCACCACGTCGTCAGCGATGTCCCGCAGTCGCTGGCTGATGACCTGCTTG
>NZ_JAGGPD010000586.1 GCF_018613995.1 Microbacterium sp. ISL-103
GCGCCCCCGGTGCCGCAGCTGAGTGGCCCCCCCACACCGCGCTCGGAGACCCGCAGCGTGACATGACCGATGCCGTCACGCACCAGGGGCTCGCCCGGCACGACGAACTCGACGTTCGCCCCCGCCGGAGGGATCGGGTCGAGCTGCGGAGAGCGATACAGCTCGAGTGACGCCAGCTCGGCTTCGCTGGCCAGAGCGACGACGACGTGCGGGTTTCCCACATCGATGCCGAGTCCCGGACGCGTCACCGACAGTCCGTCGGCGGTGACGAGCGGGTCTATACCTGAGAGCTTCCACAGGCCGAGGTCGACCTGATAGCCCGTGTCGCTGCTGGTCACATCGCGGACTCCGGCACGGGTTCCGATCGGAAGTGTGGAGCCGGGGTCGATCGTCGCGAGTCCGGAACGGACCAGGTAGTGCGCGAACACGCGAATGCCGTTGCCGCACATCTCGGCGATCGAACCGTCGGCGTTGCGGTAGTCCATGAACCACTCGGCATCGGGCTCCTCGGCGAGCGACGCCTGCCCGTCGTCGATCGCGGCGGACCGCACGACGCGGAGGATGCCGTCCGCTCCGATTCCGAAGTGCCGGTCACAGAGCACAGCGACCTGCTCGGAGGTCAGATCCAGCGCGCCGTCGGGGTCCGCGATGATGATGAAATCGTTGCCCGTGCCGTGCCCTTTGGTGAATGCGACCATGCCACCAGTCTAGGGATGCTGCCTAGGCGTCGACGATCAGACGCTTGCCCGTGTTGGAGACCGAGAACCTCTCGTACCCGAGGCTGTCGTAGAACCTCAGGACCTCGTCGTTGCCTTCTCTGACCATGAGCTGCACCTTGGGACACCCCATGGCGAGCAGCCGTCGTTCGACCTCGCTCACGAGCGACGTCGCGATCCCCTGCTGTCGGTGAGTCGAGGCCGTGGCGAGGTAGTACAGCCACCCGCGGTGGCCGTCGTAGCCGCCCATCGCGGTGCCGACGATACGCGACGTCTCGGGATCGGCTGCCGTCCCGGGGGCGACCGAGAACTCTTCGGCAACCAGGAAGAGCTCGGGCTGGACGAGGAGCTT
>NZ_JAGGPD010000587.1 GCF_018613995.1 Microbacterium sp. ISL-103
TCAGCGGTGAGATCGATCGCGAAACGCAGGGTGTTGAGCACCTTGACGGTGTGACCGCGCTGGAGCGCGGCCGCACGCAGTCGTTGGGTCGAATACGCCTGCGGCGCGCGGGAAAGCACTGCGATCTTCACGGGGGGTTTCCTGCCAGGATGGTAGGGTGAGTAAGTCATCCCATTCAAACACTCTTATCGGGTGGCGAGAATGGGTGAGCCTGCCCGATCTCGGCGTTGACTGGATCAAAGCCAAGGTCGACACCGGCGCGCGTACGTCCTCGTTGCACGCATTCGGCATCCAGGAGTTCGAGCGCGACGGCGTGTCGTGGGTACGGTTCCGTGTGAAGCCCTGGCAGGACAGCCAGGAGGACGCCGTGGTGGTCGAGTCCCCCGTGCACGATCGACGTGCCGTTCGCAGCTCGTCAGGTCACGCGCAGCAGCGACTCGTGGTCGAGATGCTGATCCGCCTGCACGACCGCGAGGTGCTCGCCGAGGTCACTCTGAGCAACCGCGACGAGATGGGATTCCGGATGCTCATCGGTCGTGAGGCTCTGCGTCAGGGCTACCTGATCGATCCGGCCCGGTCGTTCGTCGGCGGTCGCGCACCGCGTGAGGCACGGCGCCGCAACCGCGGGAAGGACTGACCCGCTCAGGCGCGGATCAGCACGAGACCGACGACTTTGTCATGCAGACCCCGCTGGTCGGCATCCCAGACGACCGCGGGGATCACCACGATCAGCAGCAGAGCACGCACGACCGGTCGCCACAGGCCTACCCATCCCCCGTCGAGCCGGATCACCCGCATTCCCAGGATGCGGTGCCCGGGGCTGCCTCCTGCGGTCGGGATGAAGAGGATCTGCAGCAGCGCGAACACCGCCATCGGCGCGAACATCGTCAATCCGGCTTCGCCAGGAAGCGCGAACTGGTCGTACCCGAGGAAGCCGGTGGCGATCAGGGTCGCCGCCACGTAGTCGATGAGGAGGGCACCGACTCGGCGGCCCGGTCGGGCGACGCTTCCC
>NZ_JAGGPD010000588.1 GCF_018613995.1 Microbacterium sp. ISL-103
ACGTCGACCCCCACCTCGATGTCGCGCTCCGCCAGCGCCTTCACCGTCTCGGAGGCGAGGCGGTCGGCGAGCATCCGAGTCGACGACGGGTTCGACAATCCGGCGGAGACCACGGCGATACGACGCATCGTCATCTCACGCCTCCTTGCGAGCGAGGCCGAATGCCGCACCGGCGGGTGCGGGGGTGTCCTGGTAGGGCGAGTCGCCCGTCAGGTTGTCGCCACGGTTCGCACCGGGGCGCGCCTGACGCGTCGGACCGTCACCGAACTCGGCCTTCACCCGCGACGCGTGGGTCGGGGCATCCGGCACGCTCGCCGGGCGATCCTTCGCGAGTTCCCTGCGCAGGACGGGCACGACCTCGGATCCCAGGATGTCGAGCTGCTCGAGCACCGTCTTCAGCGGCAGACCCGCGTGATCGATCAGGAACAGCTGGCGCTGGTAGTCGCCGTAGTGCTCGCGCATCGCGGCATAGCGGTCGATGACCTGCTGGGGCGATCCCACCGTCAGCGGGGTCATCTCGGTGAAGTCCTCCATGCTCGGACCGTGACCGTAGACGGGGGCGTTGTCGAAGTACGGACGGAACTGGTTCACCGCATCCTGCGACTTCGCGGCCATGAACACCTGCCCGCCGAGCCCGACGATCGCCTGCTCCGGCGTGCCGTGACCGTAGTGCGCGTAGCGCTGACGGTAGAGCTCGATCAGACGCTGGTAGTGCTCCTTGGGCCAGAAGATGTTGTTCGCGAAGAAGCCGTCACCGTAGTACGCGGCCTGCTCCGCGATCTCGGGCGTGCGGATAGAACCGTGCCAGACGAACGGGGCGACCCCGTCGAGGGGCCGGGGGGTCGAGGTGAAGCCCTGAAGCGGGGTGCGGAACTTGCCCTCCCAGTTCACGACGTCCTCACGCCACAGCTTGTGCAGCAGCGCATAGTTCTCGATCGCGAGCGGGAGGCCCTGGCGGATGTCCTGCCCGAACCAGGGGTAGACCGGCCCGGTGTTGCCTCGACCGAGCATGAGGTCCATGCGGCCGTCAGAGACGTGCTGCAGCATCGCGTACTCCTCGGCGATGCGCACCGGGTCGTTCGTCGTGATGAGGGTCGTCGAGGTCGAGACGATGAGCCGCTCGGTCTGCGCCGCGAGCGCGGCCAGGAACGTCGTGGGGCTCGACGACCAGAAGGGAGGGTTGTGGTGCTCGCCGATCGCGAACACATCGAGACCGACCTCTTCGCTGTGCTTGGCGATCGTCAGAGTCGCCTTGATCCGCTCCTGCTCACTCGGCGTCTCGCCGGTGGTCGGGTCGCGGGTGATGTCGCTGACCGACATGATTCCGAACTGCACCGGGATGCCTGCCTGCTCGCTCATGATTGCTCCGTCTTCTCCGAATCGGGTGCCCTGCATCCGGTTCTATTCATTTGAATGTATCTGAGTCAACGCGATGCGAGCAACTTTATTCCCCGAGTAGCCTCAGAGCATGAACAGTGCCGGAGCCGACACGTCGAACCCCGCCACCGGATCCGTGCAGAAGCCCCGAAAGCGTGTGCCGTTCTGGGACAACGCCCGCTACGCCTGCATCGTCCTGGTGGTCCTCGGACACGCGATCCAGCGGCTCACCTACGACTCCGACATCGCGCTCGCCGCCTATCTGGCGCTCTATGCGTTCCACATGCCGGCCTTCGCGATCATCTCGGGATACTTCTCGAAGTCGGGTTCGCCGACTCGCGTGCAGATGGCGCGGGTGATCACGGACATCCTCCTCCCGTACGTCATCTTCGAGTTCCTCTGGACTCTGACGAAGTTCCTGGTCGAAGGGCAGGCGGATCCGAACTTCACGAAGCCCTCGTGGACGCTGTGGTTCCTGCTGGCTCTCGGTATCTTCCGTCTCGTCCTGCCCTACCTCGCGCTGCTGCGATGGCCACTGCTGTGGACGGTGATCATCTCTGTCGGGGTGGGTTACCTCCCCAACGTCGACAGCACGTTCTCGCTGTCGCGCACGCTCGGGCTGCTTCCCTTCTTCACGCTGGGATGGTGGCTTCGCGACCGCGACATCGTCGCGCGGCTCCGGCTTCTCGACCGTCGCCCCTGGTGGATCCGACCGGTCAGCGTCCTGATCCTGGGCGGCGCGGCGTTCGTCGCCTGGCACTGGATCGAGCTGTGGCGGCAGATCGACCTCCGGCACTGGCTCTTCTACGAGGACGCCTACTCGGATCTCGGCGGCGAGCAGTGGTGGGCCGGCGGGGTGCGCATCGCGCTGATGCTCCTGGCCGTGCTGCTGAGCGCGGCGTTCTTCGTCCTCATCCCCCGAGGGACGTACTGGTGGACCAGGTTCGGGCAGTACACGATGTACGTCTTCCTGCTGCACTCGTTCGTGCTCTACCCGTTCCGCGAATCCGGCGCCCTGAGAGACCTGGATCCGACCTGGCTGTGGCTCCCCCTCGTGACCCTGCTGTCCGTCGCACTGGCACTGGCGCTGGCCACCAAGCCGGTGCGCCGGCTCTTCCGCCCGCTGGTGGAGCCTCGGCCCCGATGGCTCTTCGTGGATCCGGAGCTCGCGGGACGCGAAGGCCACCGGAGCGACCCCACCGGTTCACGTCGTCCGCGCCAGGGCTCACCGGATACCCTGAAGCGGTGACCCGAGCCGAGCTGATCCGCGATGCCCTCGTGGAACGGGTCTCCTCGACCGGCTTCGTCGCCCACGGGCTCCACGTGCGTACGGGCGAGGACACCGCGGAGTTCCGGTGGTCGCCCGATGTGCGCGAAGAGATCCATTCCGTCGCGAAGGGCATGAGCGTGATCGCAGCCGGGCTCGCCGAAGCTGAGGGACTCGTCGCGCTCGATGCCCCCGTGGCCGCCTACGTTCCCGGAATGT
>NZ_JAGGPD010000589.1 GCF_018613995.1 Microbacterium sp. ISL-103
CAGCTTCGGGGCGCCCGTCATGCTGCCCGCGGGAAAGGATGCTTCCAGCAGCGCACCGGAGGTCGTGCCGACCGCGACCGTGCCGCTCACGGTGCTGACGAGCTGATGCACGGCGGGATAGCTCTCGACGGCCCACAGCGCGTCGACGCGCACTGATCCCGGCTCGCACACTCGGGAGAGATCGTTGCGCATGAGGTCGACGATCATCACGTTCTCGGCACGTTCTTTGGCGTCTGCGGCGAGCTCTGCGGCGAGCGCGGCATCGTGCACGGCATCGCGGCCCCGCGGTCGCGTCCCCTTGATCGGGCGAGTGCGGATGACACCTCCCTCGGCATGGAGGAACTGCTCAGGACTGGAGCTGAGCAGCGCTCGTCCGCCGATGCGCACGAACCCGCCGTGGTGCGCAGGCGTCGCCGCCCGAAGCCGCCGGTAGACCGCCACCGGGTCGTGGCGCCCCTCGACGGTGAAGCGCGTGGTCAGGCAGAGCTGGTAGGCGATGCCTGCCCGGATGAATCCGCGACACCGGTCGATGAGCGCCTCGTACTGCGCCGGGGTGTGCCGCGCCTCGGCGACGCGGATCGGGGACGGAGCCTCGGTCGACGCCCGGGTGGCGGCCGCATCTGACCCGCTCCGCGCGACGAGTCTCGCCCAGGCGTCCAGTTCGCCTGCCGGGGCGTGCACCCAGACGCGGCCGGTCTCATGATCGAAGGCCGCGCATCGGCTGACACGCAGCCAGGCTCCCCCGGGGGCATCGGCGCTGTCCGCCACGGGTGCGCCTGCGGCACGCGCGCCGGTCTCGTAGTCGTACCAGCCGACCCACCCGTCCCGCAGCGGAGGCTGCGAGGGGTCTGTGCGCGGAGCGCCAGCCAGTCCCACGCCGCCGGGGAACGCCGACCGCTCCCCCGTGCCGACGAAGCCCCATCCCCGTGTCGCATCCGCGCCCGCGTCGAGCCAGAAGACCTCGGGCGACGTGCGTTCGAGCGCCAGGAAGAGCGCTTCGGGGTCGGCCGTGCCCGGCAGGACGCGGCCGCTCAGACGTTCAGGCACGTTCTCAGCCTAGGCCGCGGTGTCTCCCGTATTCTCAAGGGGTGGACGACTTGGTGCCGTGGCTGATCGACTTCATGCGGTCCATCGACCCGGTCGCCCGGACACTCGTCGCGGGCCTGGCGGTGATGCTCGAGACCAGCGTGCTGATCGGTCTCGTCTTTCCCGGCGACACGGTCGTTCTCATCGCCTCCATCGGCATCACCACGCTCCCCCAGGCCTTGGCGATGGTCGGCGCAGTCG
>NZ_JAGGPD010000590.1 GCF_018613995.1 Microbacterium sp. ISL-103
TCGAGCTCGCCGACGAGCAGCGCATCACGGAGTCGCTCGGGCAACCTGGTCTTCATCAGCTCTACCAGTGCACCGAGGGGTTCCGCGCGCACACCTGCGACCGCGGTGTGATCCACCTGAACGAGGACAACATCCTCGTCGAGCGCGAGTGGCTGGGGGCAGGCCGATTCACACCGATCATCACGGATCTCCGCAGGCGCGCGCAGCCCATCGTCCGGTATCGACTCGGCGACGTCCTCAGCGAGCGCAGCACACCGTGCGCCTGCGGCAGTGCGCTCACGGCGATCGAGCGCATCGAGGGTCGGGAGGGTGACACCCTCGTGTTCCGCACGCTCGATGGCCGCAGCATCCCCGTGTTCGCCGATGTGATCACGCGTGCTCTGCTCTACGCCGAAGGCTTCGACGAGTACCGCGTGACGCAGATCGGCGCGTCGCACCTAGAGATCGCGCTGGACACCGTCGATGATCGATCTCGACGTCGCGTCGAAGACGAAGTGAACGCCTTGGCAGACCGGCTCGGATGCGAACGGCCCGACATCGACTTCATCGCGTTCGTCCATGACGGATCCGTGAAGCTGCGTCGGGTCGTGCAGAGGTGGGGGGAGCAGACATGGTGAGGAACTGCGAGATCGCGGGGTGGGGAACCTCGTTGCCCGCACGGACGGTGCGTTTCGGCGACGAGGTGCGGTACCGGATCGAAGACGACGTGTCGCACCTCGACATGGTGACGCAGGCGTGCGAGCGCGCGCTCGCGCACGCAGGAGTCGAAGCAGACGACCTCGACCTCGTGCTCGGAGCGTCGGCCGCGGGAGTGCAGCCGATTCCCTGCACCGCGGCTCTGGTGCTCGAGAGGCTGACGGTCACGGGCCACGCGGCGGCCTTCGATGTGAACTCGACCTGCACGAGCTTCATCACAGCGCTCGACATCGCTTCCCGGTACCTCGACGCCGGAGACCACGAGACGATCCTCGTGTTCGCAGGCGACGTGGCGACGCGCTTCCTGAATCCCGAGCAGCGCGAGAGCTTCGAGCTCTTCAGCGATGCCGGCGCAGCCGTCGTGCTTCGCCGCTCTCAAGACCCGGATCGAGGCGTGATCGCGAGTGCTCAGCGCACCTGGCCCGCGTACGCGCACGACACGGAGATCCGGGGCGGGCTGTCTCGGCTACCGGCTCAGGCCTACGAGACGAGCGATCCGGCCGACTATCTGTTCGACATGGACGGGCGTCGCGCGCTCTTGGGGATGATGCGCGTGCTGCCCGAGTTCTTCGAGCAGTTCCACACGTCTGCGGGAATCCGGTACGACGACGTCGCCCTGTGGGTGCCGCACCAGGCCTCCGCCGCACTCGGACCCATGCTCGACCGGCTCGGGATCCCGGTGGATCGACGGGTCGACGAGGTGACCTCGTTCGGCAACATGGTGTCGGCGTCGGTGCCGTTCATGCTCGCGCGGGCCCTCGAGAGCGGCCGCGTCGGCAGCGGCGACACCGTGATCCTGTGCGGCACCGCTGCGGGACTCACCGCGAACATCCTCGCTCTGAGACTCTGACGAGAACGTCCGAGCGTCGCGCGACCTCGGATCAGGATGCTCGTCGCACCAGGCTCATACGAGGGTGCGGCCGATGCTCCCGATCACTCCGTCGATGGGCTGACCCGATGCGTCCCGACGCGCGCCCGTCTCCGGGAGCTTGCGCACCGCACCCGTCGGATCCACGGCCTGTGCAGGACTCGGGCCGACCCACGCGACGGTGAGGCGGTCTTCTCCCTTCAGGAACGAGTGAGCACGTACACCGCCTGTCGCGCGGCCCTTCGACGGGTACTCGCTGAAGGGGGTGACCTTGGCGCGCCCCGGCTCGGTGCCGGGCAGGCTGCTGTCCGACCCCGAAACGGTGGCGACGACGGCATCCGCCTCGGGCGTGACCGCACCGAAGAACAGCACCGATGCGCCGGAGCCGCGCTTGATTCCGGCCATTCCACCCGCGGGCGCGCCCTGAGGACGGACGGCGGACGCCGAGAAGCGCAGCAACTGCGCGTCGGTGGTCACGAACACGATGTCGGAGTCGTCCGGGGCTTCGGCTGCGCCCACCACGGTGTCGCCCGGCTTCATGCCGATGACCTCCAGGTCGGGGCGCACGGGCAGCGTCGAGGGGACGATGCGCTTGACCGTTCCCTGTGCGGTGCCCAGTGCGATGGGCATGTCACTGTCGAAGCGCACGAATCCGACGATCCGCTCGCCCCGTGTGGTGATCCCGAGATAGTCGCGAAGCGGAGCGCCTGCGGCGAGCTGGACCGACGACGACGGCACGGACGGCAGGTCGACGGGGGAGAAGCGCAGGACGCGTCCCTCGGTCGTGAGCGCGCCGATCTCTGCCCGCACCGTCGTCTGCACCGTCGACAGGATCGCGTCGTGCTTGCTCCGGCGCGCCGGCAGGGTGAGCTCTTGGCCCTCGGCGAGGTCGACCCGCACCGCGCGGCCGGTCGTCGAGAGCACGAGCACGGTCGGAGCATCCGCGATCTGCAGATCTGCCGTGCCCTTGGTCGCCCGGGGCTTCGGGGGTGCGGCGTTCATGAGCAGGGTGCGTCGAGGAGTCCCATACGCGTCCGCGGCCGCATCGAGTTCGCGGGCGACCGTGGCGCGAAGCAGCACGTCGCTTCCGAGGAGCTCTCGCAGCGCAGCGATCTCGGCGAGCAGCGAGTCGCGTTCGGCTTCGAGCTCGATGCGCGAGAACTTCGTGAGGCGTCGCAGGCGCAGCTCGAGGATGTACTCGGCCTGCAGCTCGCTGAGGTCGAAGACGGAGCGGAGCCGCGCGCGCGCCTGCTCGGAATCGTCCGACGAGCGGATGACCTGGATAACCTCGTCGATGTCGAGGATCGCGATGAGCAGCCCCTCGACGAGGTGCAGTCGCTCTTCTCGCCGCGCGAGGCGGAACCGGCTGCGGCGGGTGATGACCTCGAGGCGATGAGCCACGTAGACACGGAGCATCTCCTTGAGGCCGAGCGTGCGCGGCTGACCATCGACCAGAGCGACGTTGTTGATGCTGAAGGAGTCTTCGAGAGGAGTGAGTCGATAGAGCTGCTCGAGCACGGCCTGGGGGTCGAAACCGGTCTTGATGCCGATCGCGACCCGCAGCCCGTGGTTGCGGTCGGTGAGATCAGTCACGTCGCTGATGCCCTGCAGCTTCTTCGACTGCACGGCATCGCGGATCTTCTCGATCAGTCGTTCGGGACCCACCATGTACGGCAGCTCCGACACGATGATGCCGGTGCGTCGGGGCCCGAGGGGCTCGACCGAGACTTTGCCGCGGACCTTCAGAGCACCGCGGCCGTTCGCGTAGGCGTCCTTGACACCATCGAGTCCCATGAGGATTCCGCCCGACGGGAAGTCCGGTCCGGGCACGAACTCCATGAGGTCTTCGGTGGTGGCATCCGGGTTCTCGAGCAGATGCGTGGCGGCCGCGACGACCTCGATCAGGTTGTGCGGCGCCATGTTGGTGGCCATGCCGACCGCGATGCCGCTGGCCCCGTTGACGAGGAGGTTCGGGAAGGCCGCGGGAAGTACCGAGGGCTGCTGGAACTGTCCGTCGTAGTTGGGCACGAAGTCGACGACGTCTTCATCGAGGTTCTCGGTGAGTGCCATCGCCGGCGGCGCCAGTCTCGCCTCGGTGTAGCGAGCCGCGGCGGGGCCGTCGTCGAGCGATCCGAAGTTCCCGTGCCCGTCGACCAGGGGCACGCGCAACGCGAAGTCCTGAGAGAGGCGCACGAGGGCGTCGTAGATCGCCGAGTCGCCGTGCGGGTGCAGCTTTCCCATGACCTCGCCGACGACGCGCGCGCTCTTGACGTGGCCGCGCTCGGGACGCAGGCCCATCTCGGCCATCTGGTACAGGATCCTGCGCTGCACGGGCTTCAGACCGTCGCGGGCATCGGGGAGGGCCCGCGAGTAGATCACCGAGTAGGCGTACTCGAGGAAGGNNTACTCGAGGAAGGAGCCCGGCATCTCGCTTTCGAGATCGATGTCCTGGATTCGCTCCGGGGCGAGCTCGGGAGGCGGGGTCTTGGGCATGGGCGTCCTGAATGGGTGCGAGGCTGAGGGCGTACGGGAGCCTGTGTCAGACTGGCTCGGATGTCCCTCATGCTACCGCCCGAGTCCTCCGCAGCCCGGAGCATCGCCGGGGTGGCGGACGACCTGTTCGCCGCGCTCCGCGGTGAATCGACGACCCTGCCGCGCGCGGAGTCGGTGGTGCTGGTCCTGATCGACGGACTCGGCGCGATCAGTCTGCGCGCTCACGCCGGCCACGCACGAGCGCTCACCGCAGGCATGGCGAAGAAGGACATCGCGCACTCGGTCTTCCCCTCCACGACGGCCGCAGCCCTCACCAGTCTCCTCACCGGTGTCTGGCCGGGTGAGCACGGCCTCGTCGGCTACCGCGTGCTCGACCCCGCACGCGGCATCCTCGTGAATCAGCTCACAGGATGGGAGTCGGAGGGGCTGGATCCTGCGACCTGGCAGTCCGCACCCACGGTGTTCGAGCGTGCCGGCGCTGAGGGCAGGCCGAGCTACGCCGTGGGCGTCGCCGCCTACGCGGCGAGCGGATTCACTCGCGCGACGCTGCGCGGGGCGGAGTTCATCGCTGCGCAGACCCCGGCGGAGAGGGTCGAGGTCGCATACGACCTCGCGGAGCGGCATCCGGGATCGCTCGTGTACTGCTATCTTCCCGAGGTCGACAAAGCAGGCCACCGATACGGTGTGGACTCGGCCCAGTGGGTGGCCGCGCTGGAAGAGATCGATGCCGCACTGTCGGTGCGAGTGCCGCCGGGAGTCGGCGTGCTCGTGACGTCGGATCATGGCATGGTCGACGTGCCGGCGCACCGCCAGATCGTGCTGGAGGCCGAGCATCTCGGCGGTGTGCGCCTGATCGGCGGAGAACCGCGGATGCTCCATGT
>NZ_JAGGPD010000591.1 GCF_018613995.1 Microbacterium sp. ISL-103
GACGTGAAGGATGTCGAAGAACCACGGCCGCAGCACGAGTTCGCGTGAGACATCGGCACCGAAACGCGACATCGTCTCTTGGAACGGTCGCGGACCACCGTCTTCGTCGAGCGACAGCGTCTCGCCGTCGAGGATCAGGTCGTCGGCGGGAAGGCCGCGCACGATCTCGACGATCTCGGGCACGCGGTGGGTGATGTCGGCCAGGCTGCGCGTGTACACACCGACCTCGTCGCCGTGGCGGTGCACCTGGATGCGCGCGCCGTCGAGCTTGTACTCGACGGAAGCCGGTCCTGTGATCGCGAGAGCCTCGGTCGGAGTCGCGGCGGTCGCGGCCAGCATCGGCAGCACGGGGCGCCCGACGACCAGACTCACCGCATCGAGCTCGGCTTCGGTGCCGGTGAGCGCGATCACCGCCGTGTCGCCGAGATCGCCCGAGAGCATGGCCGCGCGCCGCACCGACGCCGCCGGTCGATCGGACGCTCGGGCTATCGCATCGAGCAGCACGCCACCGAGTGCGCCGGTGCGCAGCTCGCCCAGCATCGCGCGGGAGAGGAGATCCCACTCGTGCTCTGTGGCGCGGCTCGCGAGCGAGGCGAGCGCGGCGGTGCGCGCCGCCGCGGAGCCGGATCCCGATGTGCGTGCAAGAACCTCGAACCCCTCGTCGACGTCGCCGATCGACAAGGTGGGGGACGCGGCATGCGTGACGTCGAGTACGGACACCCCGCGCCAGCCGACTCCGAGCCGCCCTTGCCGCGGAGCGGCCAGGAGGATCCCGATGACGACGGGGATCTCATCGGGATCTGCGCGCGCGAGCAGCAGCGACAGTGCATCGATCTTGGCGAGGCGCGATGAGGTCGCAGTGACCGTGTCGGCGGTGGAGACGAGCTCCGTGAGCATCATGCACGCAGTCTCGCACCGGCATCCGACATCGACGACGCCCTTGCGTCGGTGCGAGTCCCGGCAGTATGCGAGGTGGGCGAGGCGCGCGCGATCCGGCTCAGCGCCCTCGGAATCGAGGCGTGCGCTTCTGCTGGAATGCGGCGAACCCCTCGCGGTAGTCGTCGGTGTCGCAGAGTGCTGCCTGCGCGGCGTTCTCGATCTCGATCGACTTCCACAGGGCGAGCCGCTCGTCGCGGATCCGGGCGACCAGCTGCTTGCTCGCGAGGAAAGCGGCCGTGGCGCCCCGTGCGGCGGTCGCCGCGGCATCCGTCGTCGTCTGCACCACCTCGTCATCAGGGAGAACCCGCGAGAACAGCCCCGACGTCACGGCCTCGGTGCCGCTCATCAGGCGCCCGGTGTAGATCAGGTCGAGGGTTCTGTGCGCCCCGAGTCGTTCGACGAAGAGGGCATGGCCGCCGGAATCGAGCGTGGCGCCGAGCGCGGCGAAGGGCGAGCCGATCTTGGCCGATTCCGCGACGTAGACGACGTCCGTCGCGATCAGGAGTCCGAGGCCGACGCCCAGACAGGCGCCGTGCGCGACCGCGAAGGTCGGTGCGGGGAAGCGCGACATCCTCTGCAGCAGCGGCGTCACGAGGCCACCGAGATAGCCCGAGACGTCATCGTCGCGCGGGTCGACGGCAGAGATGTCGCGACCGGCGCAGAACGCCCGGCCCTCGCCGCGCAGCACGAGCGCGCGGACTCCTGCCGCGTCGGCCTCGTCGTAGGCGCGGCCGATATCGCGCAGCGCCTGCTCGTCGAGCGAGTTCAGCTTCGCCGGTGCGTTGAGGACGACCGTCGCGACGTCGTCCTCGATGGTGAGATCGATCATCGGATGCTCCTCAGACGTCGTAATCGACCACGACGCGGTCGCTCGTCGGGTGGGACTGGCAGGTCAGCACGTAGCCGCGGTCGAGCTCATCGGGTTCGAGGGCGTAGTTCTCGGTCATCGTCACGCTGCCCTCGATGACTCGTGCACGGCAGGTGCCGCAGACACCGCCCGCACACGCGAACGGGGCGTCGGGGCGCACCCGCAGCGCCGCGTTCAACACCGATTCGTGGGCATCGACGGGGCTCTCGACGGTCGAGGAGACGCCGTCGAGGTTCACCTCGATGCGGATCGTCTTCTCTCCCGCGCGCACCTCGACGGGGCGCGCTGCTCGCACCGGCTCGTCACCGGTCGTGAAGAGCTCGAACCGGATGTGCTCCCGTGGCACACCGACGTCGGCGAGCACCTCGCGGCACAGGTCGACGAGCGAGAGCGGCCCGCAGAGGAACCACTCGTCGACGTCTCTCGGATCGATCAGCATCCGCAGGATCGTCCGCAGCTTCTCCTCGTCGATCCGGCCCGACAGCACCGGCGCCGTGCGCTGCTCGCGCGAGAGCACGTGGTGCAGCGTCACCCTGGTGGGGTAGCGGTCTTTGAGATCGGCGAGGTCTTCGAGGAACATCACGTCGAGCGTCGAGCGGTTCGTGTACAGCAGTGTGAAGCGCGAGGATTCCGACCGGGTCAGCACCGTGTGCGCCAGAGCCATCAGCGGGGTGATCCCCGAGCCCGCCGCGATGCCGACGACGTGACGGTCGTCGAGGTCGTCGAGGCCCGAGGTGAAGGTGCCCTGCGGGCTCATCACGTCGATCTCGAAGCCGGGGTGCAGTCCCGTCTGCGCCCAGGTCGAGAAGAGCCCGCCCTCGTCGCGTTTCACGGCGACGCTCAATCGGGTCGGCATGTCGGCGGCGATCTGCTCGTCCGTGCGGTGCTCGGGTGCTCGGCACAGCGAGTACGACCGGCGTACCTCGGTGCCGTCGAGCGTCGTGCGCAGTGCCACGTACTGGCCGGGCAGGTGGTCGTAGTCATCGGCCAGCTCGGCGGGGACGGTGAAGGTCACCTCGACCGAGTCATCGGTGAGCGGACGCACCTCTTCGACGGCGAGCGTGTGGAAGCGCGCGCGCTTCTTCGTCGTCGGCGCGGTGCGGCGAGACGTGGTCGCCGGAGCGGTGACGGAGGAGGCGAACAGCGACATCAGTGCACCTTGAAGTGGTCGAAGGGTTCGAGGCAGGAGCGGCACTCGAACAGCGCCTTGCACGAGGTGGAGCCGAAGCGCGAGACCTCGTGGGTGTCGAGCGAGCCGCACCGGGGGCAGCGCACGCTGATGGCGAGCCGGATCGGGCCCGACGAGATCGCCGAGCGCCCGGACGGCGGGGCGATGCCGTACTGGGCGAGCTTCTGCTTGCCGGCATCCGACATCCAGTCCGTCGTCCACGCGGGCGAGAGCACGAGACGCACCTCGACCCGCGAGTACCCGGCTGCGGTCAGCGCCAGGATGACGTCGTCGCGGATCGTGTCCATCGCCGGGCATCCGCTGTAGGTGGGGGTGATGTCGACTCGCACGGTCTCGCCGTCGACGGCGACGGCGCGGAGCACGCCGAGATCCTCGATCGTGAGCACGGGCACCTCGGGGTCTGCCACGGCTGCGGCGATCCTCCAGGCGGCGGCCTCGGTGTCTTTCCGTACGGTGCCGGTCACCATGATGCCCCCGGGTGCCGCCTGGCGAGCACCTGCATCTCGGCGAGCAGATGGCCGAGCGGTGATGCGTGCGCGCCCCGTCTGCCGCCGGCGGAGGATGCCGAGACGGCGGGTGTCTCAAGCTCCGCCTCGGTGAACACGGTGTCGACGACGGCGTCGAAACCGGGCCGCAGCGTCGACGGGCGCGCTGCCGCATCGCCGAGTCGATCGATCAGGGGCTCGTCGCGGAAGAGCTCGTCGACATACGGCCAGACATCGCCGAGCGCGCGGATGATCCGTTGCCGCGACTCGTCGGTGCCCCCCGCGAGCCGGAGCACCCACTGCACCGCGTGGTCGCGGTGGTAGTCCACCTCTTTGAGCGACTTCTCGGCGATCGCCGCGAACGTCGGCTCGGGGCTCTTCCGCAGAGCGGAGTAGAGCTCGAACATGTACGTCGACACGACGAACTGTCGCGCGATCGTCTGCGCGAAGTCGCCGTTGGGCTGTTCGACGATCCAGGCGCTGCGGAACTCCGGCTCGTCGCGGAAGTACGCGAGGTCGTCTTCGGAGCGCCCGTCGTACGACCCTGCGAAGTGCAGGAACGAGCGGGCATGCCCGAGGAGGTCGAGGGCGATGTTGCCGAGTGCGACGTCTTCTTCGAGCTCCGGCGCGCGGGCGATCCACTCGCCGAGCTGCTGAGAGAGGATCAGGGCGTCGTCGCCGAGCCAGAGCGCGTATTCGGCGATGTCGGCGGATTCCGCGGCGGAGCCGGATCCGGTGAGCTCCTCGCTCAGTCGCAGCTCGTCGACCGAGACATCGCCGTGGAGGTCGGCGTGGGGGTCAGTGTGGATGTCGTTCACAGGTGCGGCACCCCTTCGGATGCCGTGTAGTAGACGGCATGCCGGTAGTTCTTGCCCGCCGGGCTCTCGAAGTAGGCGCCCTTCGCGTCGGGGTCGCTGGTCGTGATCGCGTCGGCCGGAACGGCCCAGATCGACACGCCCTCGCCGCCGCGGGTGTAGAGGTCGCGGGCGTTGCGGAGGGCAAGGTGGGCGTCCGGGGCATGCAGGGATCCGACGTGCACATGGCTCAGACCGCGGTTCGCGCGGACGAAGACCTCCCAGAGGGGCCAGGGTTCGCGTGCGTCGGCTCCCGGCGTCGCCATCACGCCACCGCCTTCGTCCTCAGCGCCTGCTTG
>NZ_JAGGPD010000592.1 GCF_018613995.1 Microbacterium sp. ISL-103
GGCCTGGGTGCACGTGCGGGAGCAGGCGTGAGGGTTCTTCCCGATCGGGTGCCCCTGAGCGACGCTGCCCGTTCCGCGTGGGAGCGAGCTCTGTCACTGTGGCGCGTGCGACTCGACGACCCGGCGATCCGGCCGGGTGCTGCCGACACGCATGGCGCGCCGGCGTGGTTCGGGTTCCCGCCGTCGGTGACCGTGGATCCGCGCTACCTCGCGGAGCGGGGCCTCGAGGACGAGCTGTGGAGCATGTTCGCGCACGAGATCGGGCATCATGTGCTCGCCCCCAGCACGCGCATCGACTCGCTGAAGATCGACCATCAGATGGCGAGGGCGCTCACCGTGGCCTCGCCGCGGGCGAATGTGGTCGAGGGCGCCCGTCGGCTCTCGAACCTCTGGTGCGATCTGCTCGTGAACACCCGGCTCGCGCAGCTCCAGCGGGCAGAGCCGGGACGCGCCGGTACCGCCACTCGTGATCTCGGCATCGTCCGCCTCGGCCGGGCCCTCTATCCGGCACCCGTCGGCAGCGACGATCGTCTGTGGTGGGTCTACTGCCGGGCCTACGAACTGCTGTGGCAGATCCCCGCCGGAACGCTCTGCGCCCCAGACCCGCCGGCTCGCCCCGTGCGCGCCTTCTTCGCCGAGACCGGGCTCGTGCCGCTGAGTCAGATCCCCGAGAAGCACCGTGAGAAGGAGCGTCTGCTGCGAGAGGCCCGGGCCGAGAGCGAGCGCGTCGCTGCCGAGCTCGCCGGAGCGACGGCCACCAATCCGGGTGTCGACGCCTCCCTCATCGCCGACGCCGTTCGGTCCTTCTCCACCGATCCGGTGTCGGGGGCAGCGCTGTTCGGGGTGATCGCCGCAGCGTACCTCGCGGAGGAGGCACTGGCCGGGGGCGGCAGATCGGGCAGAGGCTGCGGCGTCGACGATGCTCCGGCCACGGCAGCAGAGCTCGGGCGCATCCTGGCCGATCAGCGTCTGCGCAGGGATCTGCCCCCGCACCCGGGAACGGTGCTCGATGCGGACGACGCGGGCGCACCCGCTGACCCCGCGACGGACCGCACGAAGAAGGACGGTCAGCGCCTGACGATCGCACGGACTCTCGAGCTGTACCGCGAGAGCGGAGAGGATGCCGTGCTCGCCGCGTGGTACCGCAACGAGGCGGCGAGCTGGGTGCGCCCGTACACGCGCCGGGCGCCTTCGACACCCACCGGCGGGATCCCCGGTCCGATCGAACTCTGGGAGGTGGGGGATGCGCTCGCAGACATCGACTGGCCGCTCACGATGCGCGGGGGCACCGTGATACCCGGTGTCACGACCCGCCGACGCTCGGAACTCGACGACGAGCCGATCGTGCAGGAGACGAGTCTCGAACTCGACCTCTACATCGACTCGTCGGGTTCCATGGCGCATCCGCGCAACGGTTCGCCCGCCGTGCTCGCAGGGACGATCCTCGCGCTCTCGATACTTCGAGGCGGAGGACGAGTGAGGGTGACCAGCTTCTCGGGCACCGGCGAGGTGGCGGGCATGGCGCGTTTCGGCCGTGACCCGTCGGAGATCATCGCGGCGATCGCTCTGTTCTTCGGGCGATCCACGTCGTTCCCCCTCGACCTCTACGCCTCGAGATACGCCGGGCTGCGACCAGCGGATTCTGACACGCGACGCCACGTCGTCGTGCTCTCGGACGACGGCCTCGTGTCGATGTTCGGCATGGGCAACGAGCCGTACGAGGGCGTCGCCGGAGCGGTTCGCACGGTGCTCACGACCGGTACGCTCGTGCTCATGGATCCACGTCACCGGGTCGCGGCGCTCGCCGCACGCGACGGCTACGACGTGGTGTACCTGCAGACGATGGCCGACGCACCGGCGGCGTGCGCGATCCCCCCGGACACCGTGCATGGCCGAGACCGAGGCCCTGCCCCCCGCG
>NZ_JAGGPD010000593.1 GCF_018613995.1 Microbacterium sp. ISL-103
AGTTGCCTGTGCCTCGCCGACTCGTGACGCTCACCGGCACGCTCGACGAGATCCTGTCTGCCGAGAACGTCACAGCGCACGCCGACGACTGGGTGTGCGCGGTGTACACCGACGCGCTCGCTCAGACCGAGCCGATGCGCCGACTCCGGGAACGATATCCGTACTGCGCGATGGTGCAGCACCAGCCCTCCGAGACGTCCGTGGCGGCCGATCGCTCGTACGCCGAACGGCTGCGGAATGCCGTGACCGACCCCGAGCGCATCGAGGCATTCCTCGAGCACGTGCGTTCAGGGCACGGTGCGACCGAGCGCGAGGGCGAGCTGATCCGCGAGGTCCTCGACGACCGCGTCCGCGCTGACGCGCTCATCTAGTCCGGTGACTTGTCGATCTGATCCGGTGACGACTCGATCCATTCCGGTGACGAGTCGCCCCGGTCTGGTGACGGGTCGCCGCCATCACGCTCCCACAGAGAAGAAGATGTTCTGATGCAGCTGCACCGATTGGAGGTCGAAGGGTTCGGCCCGTTCCGCGAGCGGCAGATCGTCGACTTCGATGCGTTCGCCGACGACGGGATCTTCCTGATCGCCGGGCGCACAGGTGCCGGCAAGTCCAGCATCCTCGACGCGGTCTGCTTCGGCCTCTACGGCGGGGTCCCGCGGTACGAGAGCGGCGAGAAGCGCCTGCGCAGCGATCACTGTGAGCCAGACGACCTCACCGAGGTCGTGGTGGAGTTCAGCACGCCGGCCGGCCGTTACCGGGTGAGACGATCGCCCGACTACGAGCGCCCCAAGAAACGTGGCGGCGGCATGACGGTGCAGCCCGCGGCCGTGCAGCTCGACACGATGGTCGGCGGCGAATGGATCGGTCTCGCTGCGAAAGAGCGCGAAGCCGCCTACGAGCTCGACGAGATCCTGCAGCTCAGCCGCGAGCAGTTCCTGCAGGTCATCCTGCTCGCGCAGAACCGGTTCTCGGAGTTCCTGCTCGCCGGCAGCAAAGAACGGCAGGGGCTGCTGAGGCGGCTGTTCGGAACCGAGCGCTTCGAAGACGTGCAGTCGCGGTTCGACGAACGGCGCAAGGCGGCAGAGCACGCGCTCGGTGCCCGGCTCGCCACGGTGTCGGCTCGGCTCGACGAAGGAGAGAGACTGGTCGGCAACGCCGACCTCGGTCGCGACAGCGAGGCGCAGCCAGACGATGTGTCAGCTGAGGAGCCTCTCGCAGCGACGACCGACGAGCGCCTCGATGCTCTGCGTCGCGCCAAGGCTCGTGCCGACTACCGTGCGGAACGTCGGGCGCACGAGCGCATCGACGCAGAGAAGCAGTCCGACGCCGCGGACGCAGCCCTCGCGACCGCACGTGAGGAGCAGCGGGCGCAGGTCGAGCGGGATCGGGCCCGAGCCGCGCTCGAGCGTCTCGAGGCCGAGGAGGGGGCGATCGCCGATGCGCGTCGGGAACTG
>NZ_JAGGPD010000594.1 GCF_018613995.1 Microbacterium sp. ISL-103
TGGTCGACGATCAGGAGCTCATCCGATTCGGATTCCGGAGGGGGCTCGAAGCCGAAGACGACAGGGTCGTGATCGGCGAGGCGGCCGACGGCCACGCCGCGATCGCGCAGGCCGCGGCCCTCCGGCCGGATCTCGTGCTCATGGACATCCGCATGCCGGGGCTCGACGGGATCGCAGCGACCGCGGCGATCGTGCGCGAGCATCCCGAGACCCGAGTGCTGGTGCTCACCACGTTCGACCTCGACGAGTACGCGTTCGGTGCGATCCGAGCCGGGGCGAGCGGCTTCCTGCTCAAGGACGCGCAGCGTCACGAGATGATCTCGGCGATCCGGGCCGTGCACCGCGGAGATGCGGCGCTCGCCCCGCGGGTGACCCGGATGCTGCTCGAGCACGTGACGCCACGGCTCGGATCCGCCGCGGCCGTGCCCGGTTCTCCTGCGGAGCCGGCCCCGCCGACCGAGGATCCGACCACCGGGCTCACCGACCGCGAGCGCGACGTGTTCCTCGAGATCGCACGCGGGCTCACCAACGCCGAGATCGCCCAGGTGCTGTTCGTCAGCGAATCGACCGTGAAGACGCACGTCGGACGCATCCTCGCCAAGCTCGGCGCTCGCGACCGCATCCACCTCGTGATCCTCGCGCACCGGCTCGGTCTCGTCGACGACGATGCCCTGCCCTCCGACTCGTAGAGCGCGAGGGCAGGGCATTAGGGGTCAGGCCGTCGTCGGGGTCCACGCCGAGACGCGATCGAGCGCCTCGACCTCGTCGGCCGTCAGTTCGAGACGGGCACCGGCCAGGAGATCGGGTACCTGCTCGACCGTGCGGGCGCTGGCGATCGGCGCGACCACGGTCGGCTGTGCCCGCAACCAGGCGAGCGACGTCGCGGCGATCGAGGAGCCGTGCGCGTCGCCGATCTGCTCGAGGGTGTCGATGATGCGAAGGCCCGCGTCCGTGGCGTACTTCGCCGCTCCGGCCGCCCGAGGGGACGACTGTCCCTCGGGGTCGGCCGACCGGTACTTGCCCGTCAGGAAGCCGCTGGCGAGGGAGTAGTACGGCACGAGTCCGAGCCCGAACTCCTCGGCGACCGGGATGATGGTCTCCTCGACGTCGTTGCGGTGCACGAGGTTGTAGTGCGGCTGCACGGCGACCGGAACGGCGACACCGATACGGCGGGCGATCTCGACCCATTCGCGGATCCGGTCGGCCGTGTAGTTGGAGACCGCGACGTTGCGCACGAGCCCGTCTGCGACGAGCTGGCCGAAGGCTGCGACCGTCTCTTCCAGAGGCACCGTCTCGTCGTCGAAGTGCGCGTAGTAGAGGTCGATCGTGTCGACGCCGAGTCGCCCGAGAGAGGCTTCGGCGGCCTTGCGGACATTGGACGCTGCGAGTCCCGTGAAGTCCGGATGCTGGCTCACCTTGGTGGCGACGACGACGCCCTCGGGCTTGCGAGAGGCGAGCCACTCCCCGATGATCGTCTCGCTCTCACCGCCCGAGTTGCCGGGCACCCAGGCGCTGTACCCGTCTGCGGTGTCGACGAAGTCGCCGCCGCCCTCGACGAAGGCGTCCAGCACCGCGAACGATGCGTCGCGATCCGCCGTCCAGCCGAAGACGTTGCCGCCGAGCGAGAGGGGGAAGACATCAAGGTCACTGTTTCCGATACGAGTCATATCGGTGACAACCGACGACGATCGCTCGGTATTTCGCGTATGACGCGATGTGTCGGTCGAAAACGGTGCCCCGACCGGCCATGGGGAGACCCATCGGGACACCTAACCGGCTTCGCTGGGGTCTCCACCGGCTCACGGCCGCTTTTGTCTGGCCAGGGCCACAGTATCCGCAATCCCCCGCCGCTACCAGGGGTTCCCGGGCGCACCGAATGCGGCGAGCACCTGGGTGTTTCCCTCCCCGTCGATCCCATAGAAGGTACGCCCCTCACGAGGCGTGCGCCATGGGATGTCGGAGCGCGCGCATCGCGAGTAGCATCACGCGTGAGAGCGTGCACTGGCTCGGCTCATGGGGACCGTGTCGGGGCGGCTCCGGTCGAGGGACTCTTCCTCATCAGGGTCGCAGGATCCGGAGAGAGAGTCCCTCCGCTGTGCGATGTCCTGCCCCGAAAGGGCTGGAGGGATCAGAGTGCCGACTACAGGACTCGAACCTGCAACCCCCGTATTACAAGTACGGTGCGCTACCAATTGCGCCAAGTCGGCCGACGCCACCCAGCTTAGCGATGGGCGTGCGACACGGAAGAATTACGGTGCCGGCGTCTCGGTGGGTGTCGCCGTGGGCGCGGGCGTCTCGGTGGCGTAGTACGTGTCGCTGGCGACCGTCAGGACGAACTGCGAGAACTCGCTCGGGTCATCCAGCGCACCGACATAGGCCTCGCCGTTGACGACGACCATGGGCGCGGCCGTCAGCTCGAGGTCGTCCGATCCGACGAGCGGGCCCTCGAGAGCACGCGAGGTGGCATCCTTCGCCCAGGTGACGTAATCCTGGTTCTCGATGCACGAGCGGACGCTCTTGACGTTGTCGGAGCCCACGGCTCCGGCGATGTCGGCGAGCTGCGCGTCGGAGAAGCCGTCTGTGTTCACCTCGGGCTGGTCGTCGAGCAGGTCGTGGTTGAACGCGTAGAACTGTGCGGGCGAGTGCGTCGCGACGCACGCAGCGGCTGCTGCCGAGCGCAGCGAGTACTTCGTTCCGTTCGAACTCGCGGTGAGCAGCGCGACCGGGTGGTACGTCACGGTCGCTGCGCCCTCGGAGATCCAGTTCACGAGCTGACGCGAGTTGGCGCGCTCGAACGCACCGGCGTCCGGCGAGAGGTAGTCGACGTAGATGTGGATGTCGACCGTGCTCGATGTCGTGGGCTCGGGCGTCGGCGTCGCCTCTCCCCCGGTCTCGGGCGCTTCCGGGTCGGGCGTCGCGAGCGTCTCGTCCGACACCGCGGCTGCGCTGATGTCGGAGACGAGGATGCCGTCGTGGTCGAGGCCTCCCGGCGTGAGCTGCGGCTTCGACACCTGCGCCGAGACGGCGAGGGTGATGGCCGTGCCGATGGCACCGACCGCGACGACGGCGACCACGCCGAGGATGATTCGTCGCATCAGGCGCGCCCTCGACTGCTGGGCATGCACCTTCTGTGCCTTCTCCCGCACGACCTCACGCGAATTGCGAGGGGTGGG
>NZ_JAGGPD010000595.1 GCF_018613995.1 Microbacterium sp. ISL-103
CGGGCAGGGCGAGAGAGGGCGGCAGAAGGGGGCGCGGCGGCGCGCGGGGTTCGTGCATCCTTCCTATTCGCACATCGAGGAATAGGCGACGATGCCGCGGCGGACACCGTCGAGCGCGACACGGGCGTTGCGCGCCAGCGCACCGTCTTCGGCGACGATCGAGAGCTGATCGAGCAGGTCGATCGTCTGCTTGGCCCAGCGCACGAAATCGCCCGCCGCCATGTCGGCGTCGACGAGGACGCGATCGAGCATCCCTCCCCGTGCCCAGGAGTGCATCGCCCCGGCGAGCCCCGCAGACAGCGGCTCGGATCCCGGCAGATGGTGATCCTTCTCGAGATCGTCGAGCTCTGCCCACAGTGTGGTGGTCTTCTCGTACGCTGCGCGGAATGCCCCGCGCGGAAGATCGCGCTCCCCTGCGTTCGCCTCGTCGCGACGCGGCTCGTAGACGAGACAGCAGGCCATCGCAGCGAGCGACGGAGCATCGAGCTTGTTCCACAGCCCCTGTCGCAGCGATTCCGCGACCAGAAGGTCTCGCTCGCCGTAGATGCGACGCATCGTCCGCCCCGCCTCTGTGAGGATGGTCTCGTCGTCATCCCGATGGAGGTAGTCGAGCGTCTCGAGCACTTCGACCACGCGATCGAAGACTCGCGCGACAGTGCCCGTACGGGTCTCGATCTGACGGCGGGTGCGGTCGGTCTGCCGCTTGAGCTTCCAGTAGCGTTCCGCCCAGCGGGCGTGTACTTCGCGGTCAGGACAACGGTGGCAGCCGTGACGCTGCATGCGGGTGCGCAGACCCTGGATCTGCTTCATGCGCTTGTCGCGAGACGCACGGGGAGCGTTCGAGTCCTGTCGGTTCTTCTTCTCGAGGTCGCTGAGTTCCCTGCGGATCGAGGCATAGTCCAAGAAGTCGCCGTGCTCACACACCATCGCCGCCTTGTAGCCCTCGAGCGATTCCTCGGCTTCTCGCACCTGGCGAGCGAGACCGACGACCGCCCTGTCGGCCTGGAACTGCGCGAAGGACGACTCGAGGATCTGACGCGCGCGAGGCTTGCCGAACAGGTCGATGAGGTTGACGGCCATGTTGTACGTCGGACGGAAGCTCGAGTTGAGCGGATACGTGCGGCGCGAAGCGAGTGCGGCGACGGCCTGCGGGTCCATGCCCTCGGTCCACTGCACGACGGCGTGGCCTTCGACGTCGATGCCCCTGCGCCCCGCCCGCCCTGTCAGCTGGGTGTACTCCCCCGAGGTGATGGCCACTCGGGCTTCGCCGTTGAACTTCTCCATCTTCTCGAGCACGACGGTGCGCGCGGGCATGTTGATGCCCAGCGCCAGTGTCTCGGTCGCGAAGACGACCTTCACGAGCTTGCGCTTGAAGAGGTCCTCCACGACCTCCTTGAAGGCCGGCAGCAGCCCCGCGTGATGCGCGGCCACTCCGCGTTCGAGATTCTCGAGCCAGTCCCAGTAGCCCAGGACCCCGAGATCCTCGTCCTGCAGCGACCGAGTGCGGTCTTCGACGATGGCGCGGATCTCGGCGCGCTCCTCTGTCGATGTGAGACGCACCCCGGACCTTCGGACCTGCTGAACGGCTGCATCGCAGCCGACACGGCTGAAGATGAAGAAGATCGCGGGCAGCAGGTTCGCCTGCTCGAGCAGTCGCACCACGTCGGGGCGGTCCATGCGCTCGATCCGCCGAACGTTCGCCGCTCGGACGGGACGTCGGCCACCCCTCGGAGGACGCTGAGCCTGCCGTCCCGCGTGACGGTTGCTGCGATACTCCTGCGCCGAGCGATTGTTCTCGTAGTTCGAACCGGTGAACGACCGGATCCGCATCAGCTCCTGATTGACCTGGGCGGTCGCGATCCCCGCCCGATCATCGAACAGCGGCAGCAGGTCGTCGCGCACGAGCACATGCTGCTCGAGCGGTACGGGCCGGATCTCGGAGACGATCACCTCGGTGCCGCCGCGCACGGTGTCGAGCCAGTCGCCGAATTCCTCGGCGTTCGACACGGTGGCACTCAGAGACACCAGCCGCACGTGCTGCGGCAGGTGGATGATCACCTCTTCCCACACGGCTCCGCGGAACCGGTCGGCGAGATAGTGCACCTCGTCCATCACCACGTAGCGAAGGTCGCGCAGCGCCGCGGAATCGGCATAGATCATGTTGCGCAGCACCTCGGTCGTCATGACGACGATGCGGGCGTTGCCGTTGATGTTCGTGTCGCCCGTCAGCAGACCGACGTCGTCCGCCCCGTACACGTCGACGAGCTCGCGGAACTTCTGGTTCGAGAGCGCCTTCATGGGCGTCGTGTAGAACGCCTTGTCACGAGGGGTCTGCATCGCGAGGTGTATCGCGAACTCGCCGACGATGGTCTTACCCGCACCGGTGGGTGCGGCGACCAGCACGCTCTGATCATCTTCGAGCGCGTGGCAGCCCTCGATCTGGAACGGGTCGAGCTCGAACTTCTGCTTCGCGGCGAACGAGACCGTCTCGGGATGGCCGGCCGCCTCGCGCGCTGCCGCGTACCTCTCGGACGGCGAGCTCATGCGCTCACGGGTTCGATGCCGGCGGCGGCATCGCGCTTGCGCTTGCGGCGGTCGAAGAGCATCGAGATGAATGTCGCGGCGAAGTACAGCACGATAATCGATCCCATCAGAAGCAGAATCGAGAAGACGTCAGCAGGACGGGTCGTGACGGCGGCGAAGATCGTGCAGACGAGGATCGCGACGCGCCATCCCGTCAGGGCCCCCCCGCACGAGACGCTGC
>NZ_JAGGPD010000596.1 GCF_018613995.1 Microbacterium sp. ISL-103
GTCGGCGACGATCTCGTCGGCGCCACAGGCACCATGCACGTTACCGGCGCTGTGGGGAGGGACCTTGTGCTGAGCGTCGGCACCCTCCGCATCGCCGGCTCGGTGGGAGGTGATGTTACCTACGTCAGCGACACGGAAGCGTCCATAGCCGACGATGCGGTCGCCGGTTCAGTGCAACGCATCAGCCAGCCGCAGTCGCCAAAGGTCGAAGTGTCGCCATGGGGTATGTTCGCCGGCTGGCTCCTCGGACTCGTCTACGCGCTCGTCGCACTCAGCCTCGTCACACTCTTCACCGCCCTTCTGTTCCCGCGCCTATTGCGACGAGTGACAGACCACCTTCGTCCGTCACCGTGGAAGGCGCTCCTCGTTGGTCTTGTCGCGTCGATTGCCGCGCCTCTGGTGCTTCTGTTGCTCTTCACGACGATTGTCGGAGCTCCGCTAGCGCTCGCAGTAACAACCACCTGGTTCCTGCTGACCCTCGCAAGCTTCCCGTTCGTCGCCCACTACCTCGGCGCCCTCATCCTTCGCGGGGACCGACGGCCGGTGAGCCGCTCGCTATTGGGCGGCGTGATCCTCATCGCGGCTCTCCAAATTCCGTGGCTGAACATCGTCGCATGGGTACTCATGGTGTTCTTCGGCCTCGGCGCCCAGCTCCTCGAGATCCACCGTCAGCGACCGTGGCACGACACGGAAACGGCGCCTACGCGGCCAGCACAGGAGGCACCGCCTGCGAACATCACTCACTGACGTGCGCCCCCTCACACATGGGACGTTGGACTCTACGCCACCGCGTCCGAAGGACCAGCGTGGAACCATGGTGAAACTAGTCCGCTCCGGATCCCCGTGGGGAGACCGTGCACAGTGCAGAGAAATGGCTGAGGACGAGTGCTGGAACAGATTCGCGGACGCCGACGTCCGTATCGCAGCGCAGGTGGTGACTGGTCGAGAGGCCACGCCGGTATCTCACGTAATAGAGGACGGTCGCCTCATGTTCTGCGCCGCCTCCGGCAATGGCTCAAGAGACTTCCTGGCTCACAGCCTGATGTCCGTTCAGATCGATGGATACAACACGCGTGAGGCGTTCACCGTGTCCATGATCGGATACGCAGAGGACATCGCGCCAGGATCGGAGGCTCGCCGGCTCGACGGCCATGCACCGCAGCCGTCTCCGTCCACTGACCGGCGCTGGGTGACGTTCGTACCGATCAGCATCGAGGGTCGGATCTTCGCCGTCGACTCTGACCCGTCGGATCGAGAGCCGTCATCGGAGGCGCGGCAGCGCGGAACCGTTCAAGAGCAGCAGCTGTTGACTCCGTGATCTCCGAAGCGGCTTCCCGACGCTATCTAACGTCGGCCAGAGGCTCCGGGCCACTCCGCCTCGACTCTCGCGGCATCAGCACCCACAGGATGGCCGCCGGAACGGCAGGTGCAATCAGCGCGTAGGGGAGGTTCGTGCCGCCGCTCACTACTGCTTGATAGAGGGCGATCACCACAACACCGGCGGAGAACGAGACGAGGGCAGCGACAAGGCGGGCCCGAGCAGGCAAGCCGTGAGTCGCCACGAATGCGATGATCCCGTTGATAAGAAACGGCGCGATGAACAGGCCCTGGACCTTGAGGGTGAGACTTTCCCCGGGGTCGATCCCAGCGCCTGCGGACAGAGCGAAGAGGACCGACACGACCGCATAGCCGGCGAACGCCAGAGATGCCGCCACGAGTGCGCGCAGGAGGCGCTCGAAGATCGGCGGGAGTGCGGCGAGCACTCCCGTCGGGTGGCGGGCTATCAGCGCAGTAGCGATGCTGAAGAGGAGGGTCGGTCCGAGCATCTCGGGCAAGCCGATTAAGTGATACCACAGAGGAAGTCTGGTGTAGATGACTCCTTCGACCGATGATGGTGCCGCAGCTGCGGTCGAGAGGATGCCGATCCCGATGAGCAGCATCCACAGGCGAAGCCACCCGTAGCGCGGTATGAGAGCAGAGCGGAACGGCAGAAGCACGGCGGCGATGATAAGACCACGGAAAACCTGCACCAGCGGCCCGATCAGCACGGCGACGGATCCGAAATCCTTCATGTAATCACGCACGACCGCTGCTGCGAACACCCACCCGTACTCCAGCA
>NZ_JAGGPD010000597.1 GCF_018613995.1 Microbacterium sp. ISL-103
GAGGATGACCCGACGCTTCTTGTGGACGTTTAGCGCCCGCTTGTCTCTTGCCATTTTCCGGTGTGCCTATGCGTGCGTCGGGCGCGTGAGCGGCCGAGAAGCGTCTTGGCCGTCTTGGTGTCGGCCTTCGACAGCACCTGGTCCTGGTTCAGACGACGGGTACGCCGGCTCGACTTGTGCTCGAGGTTGTGGCGCATACCGGCCTGCTGCTTCTTCAGCTTGCCGCTGCCGGTGATCTTGAAGCGCTTCTTAGCACCCGAGTGGGTCTTCTGCTTCGGCATCTTCTCTTCCTTCGTATGGCGCCTTCTCAGGCGACGGTGTCAACCCGCGGTGCGGGAGTCTGGGGGCGGGAGTTACTCCGCTGCGGCCTCGGCCGGTGCATCGGTGTCGCTCTTGGCCTCGCGGGCAGCCTGCTTGTTCGCTGCACGCTGCGCGTCGCGAACCGCATTCTGCTCCTGCTTGGCCTCGGACTTGCTCTTGAGCGGAGCCACGATCATGACCATGTTGCGACCGTCGATGGGCGGGTTCGACTCGACGGTTCCGAGCTCGGCGACGTCTTCCGCGAACTTGCGGAGAAGTCGCACGCCCTGCTCGGGACGCGACTGCTCGCGACCGCGGAACAGGATCATCGCCTTCACCTTGTCGCCGGCCTTGAGGAAGCCCTCGGCGCGCTTGAGCTTCGTCGTGTAGTCGTGCGCCTCGATCTTCAGTCGGAACCGGACCTCTTTGAGGATGGTGTTCGCCTGGTTGCGGCGAGCTTCCTTCTCCTTCTGGGCGGCTTCGTACTTGAACTTGCCGTAGTCCATGATCTTGACCACGGGCGGCTTCGAGTTGGGTGCGACCTCGACGAGGTCGAGGTCGGCTTCCTGCGCAAGGCGCAGCGCCGCCTCGATGCGGACGACGCCGATCTGCTCACCCGCGGGGCCGACGAGGCGGACCTCGGGGACGCGGATGCGCTCATTGGTGCGGGGATCGCTGATGCGTAACTCCTTAGACGATGGGATACAGCCACCAGGACGCAGTAAGCATCCTGGGCGAAATCAGAATCGTCCCCCACCCACCGGCATTCAGACGCCGGCTCTGCACCCTGCCTGCCGGATGCATCTGACGACGCGATCCGGTGGAGTGCAAGACCCGGTAGCCTGGAACGGCAAGCGCGGGTGGGAAGTGAATCCTCTTTCGTACCGGAGCATGACGCTCCGGAGCCCGACAAAGTCTAACAGAAGGCAAGGCGAAGTGACGAACCAGGCATCGGACGAGGCTGCACGCGAGCGCGAAGAGCGCTGGGCACGGCAAGAGGAGGCGGCCTCACACGCCACTCGGGACATCGCCGATGTTCCCGCCGTCGAGGTGATCACCACCGCCGCGGTACACCTGATGAGCGCTGCGGCCGTCAAGCTCGGCCTCGCCGATGACCCGGATGCCGCAGCTCAGCTCGACCTCGACGAGGCTCGCAAGCTCATCAACACCCTGGCCGGCCTCATCACCGCCGGCGCACCGGAGATCAGCGACATGCACGCGCGGTCTCTGCGCGACGGACTCCGCTCCCTGCAGCTCGCGTTCCGCGAGGCCTCCACGATCCCCGACCCGATCGGCAAGGGCCCCGGCGAGAAGTGGACGGGGCCGGTCAACTAGGCCTCGAGGACGATCGGCGGGGCTGTCGACGCCCCGCCGCACTGGCCGGTCGGCGGCGTCCAGTCGATATCGTGCTCGGACTCCTCGAGGAGTGATCCGTCGGCGGCGAAGAGCCGGATGACGATCGTCTCGGGTGCACGCATGTCGAGGGAGAGAGTCCAGTCGTCGCCGTCCCGGTTCGCCCAGAGCATCGTCGACACCTCCCCTGTCGCGGGTGTCTCGTTCGCGCGCGGCGAGCATTCGTCGTCCACGCAGAACTGCAGTTCGGCGGCGCCGTCGAACGCGCTGGCGTCGACCGTGATGCCGTTGATCCAGCCGATCGCCGGGCAGACGGTCGCGCAGCCGACGAGGCCGAGCGCGAGCATCGCCGTCACGATCGCCAGGCCTGCTCTTCGCATGCCGCCACCCTAGCCAAGGGGCCGGCGACGTGTCAGATCGAGCGGCGCAGCTTCACCGTGAGCGAGTCCGCGAGCACGGCGATGCGATCATCGGCAGCCCACCGCTGCGCCAGGCGCGACAGCACAGCGTCGAGGACCTCGCGCTCGAGACCGTCGACGAGCTCGAGGACGACGATGAGCTCGGGCCCGCGCAGGCGCGCATCCGGGTCTCCGGCGGCGACCGCGACGTCGATGACGGCGAGCTCGTGAGCCACGCTCTCCTGCAGAGCGCCGAAGACCTCGGGCGACAGGAAGCTCGGTTCCCACCGGTGCCCCTGAGCGATCGCCCAGACAGCGGGGCGGCGGAACACGAACTCGCTCTCGGAGGTCGGGTCGAGCACGATCAGGTCGGTGTCCTCGGCGGATGCCGCGAGTGCCACGCGCGTCGCCTCGACCGGAATCGGCCGTGCGGTCGCATCCCATCGCTGCATCGCCTGGACGGAGGAGAACACGGGCTGCACCCGGCGG
>NZ_JAGGPD010000598.1 GCF_018613995.1 Microbacterium sp. ISL-103
GGGCCCCGAGCTCGACGCCGACACCGGGAAGTACAACGGCACCCAGGACGTCCCGAACGTCGAGGTCCCGCAGGACGTGCTCGAGGCCGGATACGCCGAGCAGGCTCGTCGTGACGCCGCCCGTGCCGCGTACTACGCGGCGAAGGGTCAGCAGGTCAAGCAGGCTATGAGCGAGGCGTGATCCTCGTCTGATTCACGACCGGAGACGGTCCGAAGGCCCCGGTCGATCCGACCGGGGCCTTCGTCGTCGAATCACATGCTTGTGATTTCGCCTGGTCTGGGCGAGAATAGCCCCATAACCGCATATTCACGCCAGTTCTCGTTGTTTCAGGTCGTTGGGGAAGACGCACCTGATGAAACGGAGAGATCATGGCGACGGCTTACGCACGCGGAGTGGTTTTCGTCCACTCTGCACCTCGCGCGCTCTGCCCGCACCTGGAATGGGCGGTAGGACGCGCCATCGGTCGTGCGGTGAACTTCGACTGGAGCGACCAGCCCGTGCTCGACGGCGCGCGCCGTGCCGAGTTCTACTGGGACGGCCCGGTCGGCACCGGTGCGGCTCTCGCCACCGCGATCCGCGGCTGGGAGCACCTCCGCTTCGAGGTGACCGAGGATCCCACGCCTCGCAGCGACGGCGGGCGCTGGCTGCACACCCCTGATCTCGGCATCCACTACGCCCAGACGGATGCCGCGGGCAACATCGTCATCGGCGAAGACCGGATCCGCTATGCGATGGAGATCGCAGCCGGCAGTGCGTCCGAGCTGCAGCGCGAGCTCGACATCGCTCTCGGATCGGCCTGGGACGAAGAGCTCGAGCCGTTCCGCCACGCGAGCGACGACGCCCGCGTCGTCTGGCTGCACAAGGTGGGCTAGTCACCGCCGCGACAGAGACCTGGAACGGGAAGGCGCGAGTATCGGAGGCCGGTGAGTGATCCCGGATGCTGAGAAAACGAATACCCGTTCCACACGACGAGGACCCCGTCCCTGATCTCAGGGGGCGGGGTCTTCGTCATTCGCTCAGATCACGGCGGTGCGGGGCATGTCGTCGCTGAGCGAGGAGCTTCCCGCCGAGACGTCGCGCCACGCGAGCCTCAGCCGACCCATCGCCTCGGCGGTGCGCTCGGGCGGCAGTGTGACCGGGATTCGCAGGCGTCGCCCGAGCACGCCGCCGGTGGAGAAGCGCGGACCCGGCGGCAGGATGAGCCCGTGGCCTCGGGCGGCGAGCGACAGTGCGGTCGAGACAGGCGCGCCGAGATCGAGCCAGGCCGAGAGCCCGCCGCTTGTCTGCGGCATGGAGATGCCGCCGAGCGACTCGAGCCCTGCGGCCACGGCGGCTCGACCCGCGCTGAGTCGCTCGGCGACGTGCGATGTCAGCGCAGGCATCTCCTGCAGGAGCTCGACGGCGATGCACTGCTCGAGGAGCGCGGTGCCCAGTTCGAATGACGGTCGGGTGGCGAGCAGCCGGGCGATGAGGGGCCGATTCGCGCGGATCCAGCCGATGCGCAGCCCGCCCCAGGCGATCTTCGACATGGAACCGACGGTGATCACCTGGGGGCTGAACGCCGCCATCGGCAGCGGTGCCCACCCCCGGTCGATGTCGAGCTCCGCAGTGGTCTCGTCGACGACGAGGTGGGTGCCGACGCTGCGAGCCGTCGTCGCGATGCGCGACCTCTGTGCGTCCGTGAGCGTGGCACCCGTCGGGTTGTGGAAATCCGGGATCAGGTACGCGACATGGGGACGGCTGCGAAGCAGGGTGTCGGCGAGATGCCGCTCATCCCAGCCGCTGACATCGACCGGAGTGGGCAGCAGACGGTAGCCGTGCCGGTGCAGCGCTTCCAGAGCGGGGGGGAAGG
>NZ_JAGGPD010000599.1 GCF_018613995.1 Microbacterium sp. ISL-103
CGAGCAGACGGGCGCCGACCCCGAGCTCCTCACCCCCGTGCTCGGCCTGCCGCTGCAGCAACTCGTCGCGATGAGCCAGGGCGCACTGCCGCAGTCGGTCGTCGACGACCTGGTGCGCGCAGCCAACGGCGGGGAGATCCCCGAGGACGATGAGTCCGAGGGCTGGACCGAGAAGCCCACCGCCGCGCGCTTCTCCGGCAAGACCGTGATCGTCACGGGCGCAGCATCCGGAATCGGCAAGGCCACGGCATCCCGCATCGCCCGCGAAGGCGGACGCGTCATCGCCTCCGACATCGCCGCCGACAAGCTCGACGCGCTGAAGGCCGAGCTGCCGGATGCCGACATCACCACCGTCGCCGGTGACCTCACCAAGCAGGACGCGATCGACGCCGTCATCGCCGCCGCGGGCGACCGCATCGACGCCCTCGCGAACGTCGCCGGCATCAACGACGACTTCTCCCCCGCGGGCGAGACGACGGATGCCGTCTGGGACCGCGTCATCGCCATCAACCTCACCGCCCCGTTCAAGCTCATGCGCGCGGTGCTGCCGATCATGGAGAAGGCCGGCCGCGGCTCGATCCTCAACGTCTCGAGCGAAGCGGGCCTGCGCGGCAACGCGTCGGGCAACGCCTACACGGCCAGCAAGCACGGCATCATCGGCGTCACGAAGTCCGCGGCGTTCATGTACGGGCCGAAGGGCATCCGCGTGAACTCCGTCGCACCGGGCGGCGTCGCCACCGGCATCCCGATGCCCCCGAACATGTCGGAGTACGGCTCCGGTCGCCTGGCCCCGTTCCAGCAGGCTATCCCGACGGTCGCGACCGCCGAGCACCTCGCCGCGTCGATCACGTTCCTGCTGTCGGACGACGCCGTGAACATCAACGGTGCGGTGCTGGCATCGGATGGTGGATGGTCGGTGCAGTAAGCGCCCCGAAGACCACGCCCCTGCCGACCCGAACGGCAGGGGCGTTCTTCGTGTTCAAAGCGACAAATGCTGGTTCGCGTCGGATACTTCTATTTGCGTCCTGGCGTCAGTAGATTGCTCGCATGGGGAAGGGGCGACTATTGCGGGAGTATGGCACCGACCTGCGCTGGCTCTCGTCCCGGTGCACACATTGCGCGTGGCGAGATACCGACCACCCACGGATCGCGTGGGCTGGCCTTTGTCGGCACATGATCGAGGTTCATCCCGGCCAGCCCGAGCCACCACGCCCAGATGAGTACGCCGTGCTTCGGTGGAGACATGACACTGCAGTGAAGGCGCTGGCGTCTGGCGGACTGCTCACGATGTTGAAGGCTTCCACCTACGTCGAGGCCAGCGATGCGCTGCATCGATTCGTCGATGAGAATTCTTTGCGTGGGACGGACTCTGATCCTGCGACCCAACAACGAAAAGCCTGGGACCGTTGGCTGAAACGCAGGCTGGGCATTCGACTCCCCGAGGCGTGACGCAACCGCGGCATCTGCAATTTGCTTGAGGTACATCACTCTCGTAAGCCGCAGTAGCCCCAAGGGCATCTGAGTCGCGTGGGTTCGCGTTCATTTCGTAGCCACGCGAAGGGGTCACGAGGCGGGATGCGCATCCGAAACGGCTGCTTGTCCTCCACAACTCATATGCTCAGTGAGGGATGACGGTCCACCAAGGGCGTCGGGGGATGAATAGAGGGTCAATGAGCGACTTCAGTCCGCTTGAATACATCGAGCAGGCATTGACGGCGGCAGCACGCGCCCTGGGGCCGTTCGTGACTCGACGTCTCTCCGAGGTCGCTCCGGAGGTATCGGACTGGACGCAGATCCTCGCGGCGAAGGACCGGCAGGCCGGCCGTCGAGTCGACCGCTACAACCCCCGTGATCTTTCATTGCAACTGCGCGTCCTGACAGAGCGCCTCGGCAATCTCGGTTTCCCCTTCACAGACCTTGTCGACCGGCAAGCGAGCAACTGCGCGAGTGAGCTCCGAGACGTCCGCAACAAGTGGGCTCACAGCGAAGAGTTCACAGTCGCCCAGACCTTCCGGGCTCTCGATTCAACCGAGATCCTCCTGCGAGCGATCGCTGCTGACGAGGACGCCGACGCGATCGGACTCCTGAAGTCAGAGGTCCTGACCGTGCTGAACACGTCCGAATTGAAACACCAAGACTCCAACGGACCGACCGCCACTCGCGCGGCCTCTGAAGCCCTCGAGTCCACGGCGATCACTGCCGAACCGGGATCAACTGCCTCGCTCGACGCTTCTGTGCTCAGTCCGTTCAGTTTCGCTGTCGCGCGAACGGGCATCTCGGTCGTGCCGCAGCTGACGGTCTCCTACCGAGGCCCCGAGCTGCGAGGCGCCTCCGTAGAGGTCGAGGTCGACTGTCAGTTGGGATCACTGGGAGACCCTCGCGTATTGCTCGTCGACCTCGACGGAGAACATGACACCACTCTTCGCAACGTCGATCTGCGGTTGGATCCAGCTCGCATGCTCGCGGTCGAGTCGCCCATGCCCGGCACGGTGACCGCGACGTTGAGAAACGCGAACGGCGACGAGATCGCCAGTCAACGCGCGGACGTTCAGCTACTGGCCGCGAATCAATGGATCTCCACACCGATGCCGCTGAGTCTCGAGCTGCTCGCCGCGTTCATCCAGCCTCAGTCGTCCGCAATCAGTACTCTTCTGGTCGAGGCATCGACGATTCTGGGTAACCGGACGGGTTCCTCGGCCCTGGACGGGTACCAGCAGGGCGACCCTGATCGAGTCGACTCGATGGTCGAAGCGATCTATGACGCCGCCCGCGCGCGAGACATTCGATACGCGGAACCGCCCGCGAGCTGGGGGATCTCGGGCCAGAAGGTGCGTACTCCCGCCGAGGTTCTCGAGGGGCGACTGGGCACTTGCCTGGACACGACACTCACCCTCGCTGCCGCGCTGGAGGAAGCTGGAATCAACTCAACGCTGTGGCTCCTCGAGGGTCACATCTTCCTCGGCTACTGGAGGGAATGGTCGAGCCTCGACGCCCCTGCGCAGGCGGAGGCCAGCGAGGCGGTCAACTTCGTCGGATTGGGCAAGATCGGGCTCGTAGAAACGACCAGGATGACCGGAGGGTCGGAATCCGCGCCGTTCGGGGTCGCCCGACGGCAGCCGTTCACCGAAGGCCACGTGGATCCCACTCAGGTCATCGGCGTGACCGACGTCTTACAGGCTCGAAAAGCAGCTATCTATCCCCTACCGAGTCGCTCGATCGGCTCGGACGGCGAAGTCACGGTGCATGAGTACCTCGCGGCCGCAGCTCCGGATCCATTGCAGTACACCCCCTCCGCCGCAGAGCTCGCCGGTGATGACGCGCGCACGCTGCCTGCACGCGTGTAC
>NZ_JAGGPD010000041.1:0-1109 GCF_018613995.1 Microbacterium sp. ISL-103
GCCGTTCCCTTCGGCATCGGGGTGCTGCAGGTGGTCATCGAACGCAGCGGCTGGACGGCGCTGTCGACAGGGCTGATGTTCGTGCTGGCGATGACCCTGCTGCTCACCCGCCGTCCGGGTCTCACGCTGCCGGTGCGCACGATCGCGGCCGGTCTGCTCGTTCCCACGCTCGCCGTGGTCGTCGTGTGCCTCGGTGCGCAACTGCTCGCATCCAGCGGGTCTCCGATCGTCCTGCCCGTCGTGGCGGTCGTCGTGGCGCTCGCCCTGGCATCGTCCTCGCTGGTGCGCGGGGCGCTCATGGCGAGGGGGCACGGCATCACCACAGCGAACCCCGCCCGGATCGCCATCCACGCCCCGGCCCTGCTCACCGGGGTGACCGCCGTGGCGCTGGCTCTCGGACGCGAGGCCGCCGGACTCGGCACGGCCTTGCTGGTGCTGGTGATCATCGGCAGCGGTGCCGTGGCCGCCGCGCTCTTCGCGGCCCGCCGATACGCGTGGGCCGTGGCCGGAGTCGCCTTCACGGGTGCGCTGTGGTGCATCTGGGGGATCGCCGGTATCGAGCTCCTCGAGGCGTACCTGCTCCCGCCCGCCCTCGGGGCGGCTGTCGTGGCCCTGGTGCTCACGCTCCGGGGTCGCCCCGCCACGGCGCTCTTCTTCGCCGGTCTGCTCGCCGCCGTCGCTCCGCTGCTCGCGTCCGTCGCGATCGCGGGCCCGGATCCCGCAGGCCAGGCCGCAGCCGCCTGGCGGGTCGGCGGCCTTCTCGCCGCGTCCTGGGCGCTGGTGATCGCGGACGTGCTGCTGCACAGGGCGCGCGCCGGATCGCTCGTGCGGCGGCTTCGATCGCTGCGGCTCCCGATGCTCGTCGCCGCGGCACTCGCAGCGGCCGCCGGGCCCCTCCAGGGCGTCCGCGTCGGGCTCGGCTGGGAGCTCCCCTCGCTGCAGGGGCTGACTCTGTTCCTCGCCTGCGCCGGGCTGAGCGCCGCGGGGGCCGCCGCTCTGCTTCTCGCCGGGCGCGGGGTCAGGCGGGCAGCCGGCCCAGGCACGGCGCTGCGCACCACGAGGTGGCTCGGCGCACCGGCCGCACTCGCGCTCGCCGTCGGCACCTGGTT
>NZ_JAGGPD010000041.1:1157-8562 GCF_018613995.1 Microbacterium sp. ISL-103
TGCTCGGCTATCTGGTGGCCACCGCCCTCACCGCGCGCCGAGTGACCAGGCATTCGACCACGGCGCCGCCGGTGTGGTTCCTGTTCGCGATCGCCTTCGTGACCGCGATCGTGGCCTGGAGTCCGCGCGACCTGAGAGTGGAGTGGTTCTCCCTGCCGCTGGGCGCGTTCCTCCTGCTCGCCGGTGCGCTCGCCCTGCGCGGATCGACGTCGGCGGATGCCGACCGGCGGCCGACCCTCGACAGCTGGCCCGGGCGGTGGACGGGGTCGTGGGCGCTGCTGGCACCGGGGATCGTCACGATCATGATCGCGTCGATCGTCTCGACGTTCACCGATCCCCTCACCTGGCGAGCGATCCTCGTGATGGTGCTGGCTCTGGCCGCGATCCTCGTCGGCTCCCGGCAGCGGCTCGCCGCACCCTTCCTGCTCGGACTCATAGTGCTGCCCGTCGAGAACGTGTTCGTCTTCTCGGTGCAGATCGGGCGCGGCATCGAGTCGATGCCGTGGTGGATCACGCTCGCGGTGATGGGCGCTGTGCTGCTGATCATCGCGGTCACGGCCGAGCGGCGCACGGGGGAGGGGAGCGGTGTGGCCGCACGCGTGCGGGACCTCCGATGAGCGCGCGGCGGCAGTGGAGGACCCGTGCTCATTTGACCGTCACGTTACGCGGCATTACACTTGATCAGGTGTGTGCACGTCTCGACGTGTGCGCTGGGCGTCGGCACCATGCCGGTCCGCCCCCACGGCATACCCACCACCACAAAAGCTCGTCGATTCCGGCGTGCCGGTGGGTCATGAGGTGAAACCCATCACGCCGGCACCGTGCAGCACTATGAGGAGAGAACGTGCCAACCATTCAGCAGTTGGTTCGCAAGGGTCGCTCGCCGAAGGTCACCAAGACCAAGACGCCTGCCCTGAAGTCGAACCCGCAGCAGGCCGGGGTCTGCACCCGCGTCTACACCACCACCCCGAAGAAGCCGAACTCGGCGATGCGCAAGGTCGCTCGTGTGAAGCTCCGCAACGGCTCCGAGGTCACCGCCTACATCCCCGGCGAGGGCCACAACCTGCAGGAGCACTCGCTGGTGCTCGTCCGCGGCGGTCGTGTCAAGGACCTCCCCGGTGTTCGCTACAAGATCGTCCGCGGCGCCCTGGACACCCAGGCCGTCAAGAACCGTAAGCAGGCTCGCAGCCGCTACGGCGCGAAGAAGGGCTGAGTCCAATGCCTCGTAAGGGTCCCGCCCCCAAGCGTCCCGTCGTCAACGACCCGGTATACGGCGCTCCGATCGTCAGCCAGCTGGTCAACAAGATCCTGGTCGACGGCAAGAAGTCGCTGGCCGAGTCGATCGTCTACAACGCCCTCAAGGGCGTCGAGGCGAAGAACGGTCAGGATGCCGTCGCCACTCTGAAGAAGGCGCTCGACAACGTGCGCCCCACCCTCGAGGTCAAGAGCCGCCGTGTCGGTGGCTCGACCTACCAGGTTCCGATCGAAGTCAAGCCGCACCGCGCGAACACCCTCGCGCTGCGCTGGCTCGTCAGCTACGCCAAGGGTCGTCGTGAGAAGACGATGACCGAGCGTCTCCAGAACGAGATCCTCGACGCGTCGAACGGTCTCGGTGCAGCGGTCAAGCGCCGCGAGGACACGCACAAGATGGCCGAGTCGAACCGCGCGTTCGCTCACTACCGCTGGTAAACAGCTTCGCCCGCCCTCGGTCACACATCGGGGGCGGGCACCCCCCTCTTCGCAGTACGACTGCACAAAAGATAAGGACACTCCTGTGGCACAAGACGTGCTCACCGACCTGAGCAAGGTTCGGAACATCGGCATCATGGCTCACATCGATGCTGGCAAGACCACCACGACCGAGCGCATCCTGTTCTACACGGGCGTCAACCACAAGCTCGGCGAGACCCACGACGGTGCCTCGACCACCGACTGGATGGAGCAGGAGAAGGAGCGCGGCATCACGATCACGTCTGCCGCCGTGACCTGCTACTGGAACAAGAACCAGATCAACATCATCGACACCCCCGGTCACGTGGACTTCACGGTCGAGGTGGAGCGTTCGCTCCGCGTCCTCGACGGTGCCGTCGCCGTCTTCGACGGCAAGGAGGGCGTCGAGCCCCAGTCCGAGACCGTGTGGCGTCAGGCCGACAAGTACAACGTCCCCCGCATCTGCTTCGTCAACAAGATGGACAAGCTCGGCGCGGACTTCTACTTCACCGTCGACACCATCATCAACCGTCTCGGCGCCAAGCCGCTGGTCATCCAGCTGCCCATCGGTGCGGAGAACGACTTCATCGGCGTCATCGACCTCGTCGAGATGCGTGCGCTCGTCTGGGCGGGTGACTCCAAGGGTGACGTCACCATGGGCGCCTCCTACGAGATCCAGGAGATCCCGGCCGACCTCAAGGACAAGGCCGACGAGTACCGTCAGCAGCTCCTCGAGACCGTCGCCGAGACCGACGACGCTCTGCTCGAGAAGTTCTTCGGTGGCGAAGAGCTGACCGTCGCCGAGATCAAGGGCGCGATCCGCAAGCTCACCGTGGCTTCCGAGATCTACCCGGTCCTCTGCGGTTCCGCGTTCAAGAACCGCGGCGTGCAGCCGATGCTCGATGCAGTCGTCGACTACCTCCCGAACCCGCTCGACGTGGGCTCGATCGAGGCGCACGACCCCAAGGACTACGACACGATCATCGAGCGTCACCCCGACGCGAAGGACCCGTTCGCGGCCCTCGCGTTCAAGGTCGCGGTGCACCCGTTCTTCGGTCGCCTGACCTACGTGCGCGTCTACTCGGGTCAGCTGGACTCCGGTGCCGCGGTCATCAACTCGACCAAGGGCAAGAAGGAGCGCATCGGGAAGATCTTCCAGATGCACGCCAACAAGGAGATCCCGGTCCCCTCGGTCACCGCGGGAAACATCTACGCCGTCATCGGTCTGAAGGACACCACCACCGGTGACACCCTCACCGACCCGGCCTCGCCGGTCGTCCTCGAGTCGATGACGTTCCCCGAGCCCGTCATCGAGGTCGCGATCGAGCCGAAGACCAAGGCCGACCAGGAGAAGCTGGGTGTCGCCATCCAGAAGCTCGCTGAGGAGGACCCGACCTTCCGCACGGAACTCAACCCCGAGACCGGTCAGACGACCATCAAGGGCATGGGCGAGCTGCACCTCGACATCCTCGTCGATCGCATGAAGCGCGAGTTCAACGTCGAGGCCAACGTCGGAAAGCCCCAGGTGGCGTACCGCGAGACGATCCGCAAGAACGTCGAGAAGTACGACTACACGCACAAGAAGCAGACCGGTGGATCGGGTCAGTTCGCGAAGATCCAGTTCAACATCGAGCCCCTCGGCCTCGACGACGACAAGACGTACGAGTTCGTCAACTCGGTCACCGGTGGTCGCATCCCGCGCGAGTACATCGGCTCGATCGATGCCGGCTTCCAGGACGCGATGAACGTCGGCGTGCTCGCCGGCTACCCGATCGTCGGCGTCAAGGCGACGATCGTCGACGGTGCGGCTCACGATGTCGACTCCTCGGAGATGGCGTTCAAGATCGCAGGGTCGATGGGTATGAAGGAAGCCCTCCGTCGGGCGAGCCCGGCGCTCCTCGAGCCGCTGATGGCCGTCGAGGTGCGTACTCCTGAGGAGTACATGGGCGACGTCATCGGCGACCTGAACTCGCGTCGTGGCCAGATCCAGTCGATGGAGGACGCCGCAGGCGTCAAGGTCGTCCGTGCACACGTCCCGCTGTCCGAGATGTTCGGATACATCGGCGACCTGCGCTCGAAGACCTCGGGTCGCGCCGTCTACTCGATGGAGTTCAACAGCTACGCTGAGGTTCCCCGCGCTGTGGCGGACGAGATCGTCCAGAAGCACCAGGGCGGCGAGTAACACTTCCTGGGAGTCGAGTTCCGGCTCGGCTCCCAGGTCCCCTACAACTTCACATTCCCTCTCTACTAAACTGAGATTCACACCCGTAGAGAACCGGTCGCAAACCAGTGCCCGGCACCCTCTACATGACGTCCTGAGGAGGACCCAGTGGCTAAGGCCAAGTTCGAGCGGACCAAGCCGCACGTCAACATCGGAACCATCGGTCACGTTGACCACGGCAAGACCACGCTCTCCGCAGCGATCTCGAAGGTGCTTGCTGACAAGTTCCCGTCTGACACCAACGTGCAGCGCGACTTCGCTTCCATCGACTCGGCGCCGGAAGAGCGCCAGCGTGGAATCACCATCAACATCTCGCACATCGAGTACGAGACCCCGAAGCGCCACTACGCGCACGTTGACGCCCCCGGCCACGCCGACTACGTCAAGAACATGATCACCGGTGCTGCTCAGATGGACGGCGCGATCCTCGTGGTCGCCGCCACCGACGGCCCGATGGCTCAGACCCGTGAGCACGTTCTGCTCGCCAAGCAGGTCGGCGTGCCGTACCTGCTCGTCGCGCTGAACAAGGCCGACATGGTCGACGACGAGGAGATCCTGGAGCTCGTCGAGCTCGAGGTCTCTGAGCTGCTCGCATCGCAGGGCTTCGCCGAGGACGCTCCTGTCGTCCGCGTCTCCGCCCTGAAGGCACTCGAGGGTGACGAGAAGTGGACCCAGTCCATCCTCGACCTCATGGAGGCCGTCGACAACAACGTTCCCGACCCCGTGCGCGACAAGGACAAGCCGTTCCTGATGCCCGTCGAGGACGTCTTCACGATCACCGGTCGTGGAACCGTCGTCACCGGCCGCGCCGAGCGTGGCACGCTGGCCATCAACTCCGAGGTCGAGATCGTCGGACTCCGTCCGACCGTCAAGACCACGGTCACGGGTATCGAGATGTTCCACAAGCAGCTCGACGAGGCATGGGCCGGCGAGAACTGCGGTCTCCTGCTCCGTGGTACGAAGCGTGAGGACGTCGAGCGCGGTCAGGTCATCGTCAAGCCGGGTTCGGTCACGCCGCACACCGACTTCGCGGGCACCGCGTACATCCTTTCCAAGGATGAGGGTGGGCGTCACAACCCCTTCTACACGAACTACCGCCCGCAGTTCTACTTCCGCACCACCGACGTCACCGGCGTCATCACGCTGCCCGAGGGCACCGAGATGGTCATGCCCGGCGACACCACTGACGTGACGGTCGAGCTGATCCAGCCGATCGCCATGGAAGAGGGCCTCGGCTTCGCCATCCGTGAGGGTGGACGCACCGTCGGCGCCGGTACGGTCACGAAGATCATCAAGTAAGCATCTGCTTCCTGGCACAAGGGGTCGGACCTTCGGGTCCGGCCCCTTTGTCGTGCCCGTCGCGGGGTGTCCGAGTCGACACAAGTCCCGTGCTCTTTCGCCCGTGGGCCGTTGCGTGCAGAATGTGAACGTGCGCTGGACACCCGGCGCATCTCATCGCATTCAAGGGGGCCCCGCATGGGTATCGAGGACAACGTCGGCAACGCCGTCAACAAGGGCAAAGATCTGTACGAGCAGAACAAGGACAAGATCGCCGAGGCCGTGAAGAGCGAGCAGGCCGAGGACATCAGCGACAAGGTCCTCGACGGGGTCGCCGACTTCGCCAAGAAGATCGCTCCGGGCGCCGCAGACAAGATCGACGAGATCCGCGACACCGCCGACAAGGCCGTCGGCAACGAGTAGCAGACGGCTCTGAGAGCCGGAGCGGCGGTCCCCCGAGGGGGGACCGCCGCTCTTCTTCGTCCGGCACCAAGTATTCCGCTCCGCGGTATCGCGTTTCACGGCAGTGTTCGCGTAGTATGGAACCCGATCGCCTGGGGAACTTGCGATCAGGGATTTCGAAGGGGTTCGACTTCCCGAATTCACGCGGTCAACCGCGTCAAACTGGGGAATTACGATTTTGGGGATCATCGTGCGACGCGCGCACTCTGTGCGCTCTGACGTCTTCCCGCCCGCGCGGCGGTTGCTTCGCCGCGCCCTCGGTCGAGGATCCCGGCGTCCCTTCACGCCGGATTCCTCGCGTTCGGTGTGCCCCCTCGCACTGAACGCCCTCCCCAAGCGGGGCGAGGCATGGGGATGCCTCGCCCCGCTCTCACCGTCTCTCTGAGCATCGAACGCTGCAGGTTCGGCAGTCGGCGGAAGAGCTGCGGCGGCCGGCTTGCGGCCCTGTTCAGGTGATGCACAGCCGCCGCGACACGCCCGGGTTTGCGCAAGTGAAATCGGCCGTGGCAGAATAGACAGGTTCGACATTCCGGCACGCTCAGCGTGGGCTGGATCACCATCACGACAGTGCATAGGCGGCGCAGAGCGCAGGGACCTAGGCCGCGGGTGGCAGAACGATCCCGACATCTTCATCATGAGGGCTTCGCCGTGCGCGGTGGAGGTCGGACCCGCTCGTCGCGAGGCGTGTGGGATGACAGCAGAACAGTGGTGCAGCAGATCGACTCGCAAGAGCCGTTCGAGTGCCGAGGCGCGAACAGCGCCGACGTGCGTCCAATGCCCCTGAGCCACCCGGTTCAGGACGGTAAGACGCCTAAAGAGAGAGAGCAGACAATGGCGGGACAGAAGATCCGCATTCGCCTGAAGTCGTATGACCACGAGGTCATCGACACGTCCGCACGCAAGATCGTCGACACCGTGACCCGCGCGGGCGCAACTGTCGTCGGCCCCGTGCCCCTTCCGACCGAGAAGAACGTCGTGTGCGTCATCCGGTCGCCCCACAAGTACAAGGACAGCCGCGAGCACTTCGAGATGCGCACCCACAAGCGTCTGATCGACATCGTCGACCCGACGCCCAAGGCTGTCGACTCGCTGATGCGTCTCGACCTTCCGGCCGATGTCAACATCGAGATCAAGCTCTGAGGTCGGACATGGTTGACATCAACTCCAAGATTTCCAAGGGCATGCTGGGCACGAAGCTCGGTATGACCCAGGTCTGGAACGAGAGCGGCAAGCTCGTTCCCGTCACCGTCATCGAGCTCGCCTCGAACGTGGTCACGCAGATCCGTACCCCCGAGGTCGACGGCTACAACGCCGTTCAGATCGCCTACGGTCAGATCGACCCGCGCAAGGTGAACAAGCCGCTGACCGCTCACTTCGAGGCTGCAGGCGTCACGCCGCGTCGTCACGTCACCGAGATCCGCACCGCGGATGCCGGCGACTACTCGCTGGGCCAGGAGCTCACGGTCGACGGCACCTTCGAAGCGGGCCAGCTCGTCGACGTCGTCGGCACGAGCAAGGGCAAGGGCTTCGCCGGTGTCATGAAGCGTCACAACTTCAAGGGCGTCTCGGCTTCGCACGGTTCGCACCGCAACCACCGCAAGCCCGGCTCCATCGGCGCATCGTCGACCCCGAGCCGCGTCTTCAAGGGCATGCGCATGGCCGGCCGTATGGGTGGCGAGCGCGTGACCGTCCTCAACCTCACGGTGCACGCCGTCGACCTCGAGAAGGGTCTGC